>NZ_JBIQHY010000221.1:0-3510 GCF_044508335.1 Actinomadura sp. | reverse complement strand
CACCGTGACGCCGCCCACCAGCGCCAGATCGCACTCGCCCGAACGCAGCGCCTGAGCCGCCAGATGCAACGCCACCAACGACGACGAACACGCCGTGTCCATCGTCACCGCCGGACCCTCCAGACCCAGCGCATACGCCACCCGACCCGACGCCACACTGCCCGCGCTGCCGTTGGCGAGGTATCCCTCAAGGTCGGCGGGGGTGCGGCCGGTCAGCCGGGCGGCGTAGTCGTGGTACATCATCCCGGTGAACACGCCGGTGCGGCTGCCGCGCAGCGCCGTCGGGTCGACGCCGGCGCGCTCGATCGCCTCCCACGACACCTCCAGCAGCAGCCGCTGCTGCGGGTCCATCGCCAGCGCCTCACGCGGCGAGATCCCGAAGAAGCCGGCGTCGAACAGGTCCGCGTCGTGCAGGAAGCCGCCCTCGACCGAGTAGGTGGTGCCGGGGTGGTCGGGGTCGGGGTCGTAGATGCGGTCGGCGTCCCAGCCGCGGTTCGCGGGGAAGCCGCCGATCGCGTCCTCCGCGTCCGCGACCAGCCGCCACAGGTCCTCCGGGGACCGGACGCCGCCCGGGTACCGGCACGCCATCCCGACGATCGCGATCGGGTCCTCGGTGCGGGCGGCCGCGTGCACCGCCTGCCGGGAGCGGGCCCGTACCCCGAGCTCCTCCTCCAGGAGGCGCACCAGGTCGGCGGGCGTCGGGTAGTCGAACACGAGGGTGGCGGGGAGCCGCACGCCCGTCACGGAGCTGAGCCGGTTCCGCAGCTCGACGGCGGTCAGCGAGTCGAAGCCGAGGGCGCGGAACGCCTGGTCGGCCGCGATCCCGTCCGGGTCCGGGTCGTCCAGGACGGCCGCGGCCTCCTGGCGGACGAGGCGGAGCAGCGCGGCGGGGCGCTCGTGGTCCGGGAGGTCGGTGAGCCAGGTGGGCGCGGCGTCGCCGGACGGCGTTCCCGGGCTCCGCCGGGGCGCCAGGTCCCGCATGACCGGCGGGAGGTGCCGGGCGGTGCTCATCGCGCGCGGGTCGAGCCGGGCCGGTACGAGCAGCGCCGCGTCCTGCGCGGTGGCGAGGTCGAACAGGGTGAGGCCGTCGTCGGCGTCCAGCGGCAGCATCCCCGACCTGGACATCCGGGCCCGGTCGAGTTCGCTCAGCCCGCCCGCCATGGTGCCGCCGGCGTCCCACACGCCCCAGGCGAGGGACGTGCCGGGGAGGCCGCGGGCGCGGCGGTACCCGGCCAGCGCGTCCAGGAACCGGTTCGCGGCGGCGTACGCGCCCTGCCCGGGGGCGCCCGTGATCCCGGCGGCGGAGGAGAACATGACGAAGGCCGACAGGTCCATGCCGGCGGTCAGCTCGTGCAGGTGCAGGGCCGCGTCGGCCTTGGCGGCGAGGACGGCCGCGACCCGCTCCGGGGTGAGCGCGGTGACCACGCCGTCGTCGAGGACGCCGGCGGCGTGGACGACGGCGGACAGCCGCGTGTCCGTGAGCAGCGCGGCCACCGCGTCCCGGTCGGCGAGGTCGCACGCCTCGACGCGGGCGGTCGCGCCGAGCGCGGCCAGCTCGGCGGCCAGCTCGGCCGCGCCCGGCGCGTCCGGGCCGCGCCGGGACACCAGCAGCAGGTCGCGCGCTCCCCGCTCGGTCACGAGGTGGCGGCACAGCCGGGAGCCGAGCGCGCCGGTCGCCCCCGTCACGAGGACGGTGCCGGAGCCGAAGTCCGCGGGCGTCCCGCCGGTCTCCGCGCGGAACCGGGTCAGCCGGGGCGCGAAGGCGGTCCCGCCGTGCAGGGCGAGCTGCGGTTCGCCGGTGCGCAGCGCCGCGCCCGCCGCCGCGGCGGCGTCCGTGCCCGGGTCGGCGTCGACCAGGACGATCGCGCCGGGGTTCTCGGTCTGCGCGGAGGCGGCGAGGCCCCAGACCGCCGACATCGCCGGGTCCACGGCGTCCGCGCCGGGGTGGACGCCGCGGGTGACGACGACGAGCGTGCCGTCCGGCTCGTCCGCCAGGTGCCGCTGGATCTCCGCGAGCGCCCAGACGGTGGCCTCCCGGGCCGAGAGGCCCGCCGGGCATTCGGCGACCGACGCCGCGCCGGGGCCCGGTTCGGCCGGGCCGAGCTCGGCCCACTCGACGCCGTAGAGCATCGTCGCGACCGCGCTTCTGGCCTGCGCGCCCAGTTCCTCCCACGGGATCGGCCGCAGGACGAGCGAGTCGACGGTGACGACCGGCCGGCCGTCGCCGTCCACCGCGGCCAGGCCGAACCTGCCCTCTCCGGAGGGCGTCAGCCGTACCCGCAGCGCGGACTGCCCGCGCGCGGCGAACTCCACCCCCGTCCAGGAGAACGGCAGCAGGTCCGCGCGGTCCGCCCCGGCGGCGCCGGTCAGCCCGATCGCGTGCAGGGCGGCGTCGAGCAGGGCGGGATGCAGCCCGAAGCGCGCGTGCTCGTCGCCCGTCTCGTCGGGCAGCCGCACCTCGGCGAAGATCTCGTCGCCGCGCCGCCACGCCCTGCGCAGGCCCTGGAACACCGGCCCGTACCGGAATCCGCGTTCCGCGAGGTTTGCGTAGTGGTCGTCGATCGGGATCTCGGCGGCCTCCGGCGGCGGCCAGGCGCCGACATCGGCGGGCCGGGTCCCCGCCGCCTCCTCCACGACGCCGGTGGCGTGGCGGACCCAGTCCGCTTCGCCATCGGAGCCTGCGCCGGCGTCTGCGGTCCTGGAGTAGACGCGCAGGCTCCGCCCGCCGCCCTCTCCCGGCGCCGACAGCCGGACCTGGAGCTGGACGTCTCCGTCCGCGGGGAACACGCACGGCCGCTCGATGGTCAGTTCCGCGACGCGCCCGCACCCGCCCAGGTCGCCGACCTGGGCGGCCAGCTCGACGAAGGCCGTGCCGGGCAGCAGCACGCGGTCGGCGACCACGTGATCGGCGAGCCACGGCTGCGCGCGGGTGGACATGAGCCCCGTCACGACCAGCTCGCCCGCTTCGGCGAGCACGACGAGCGCGCTCAGCAGCGGATGGTCGACGGAGGCGAGCCCGGCCCGCGCCAGGCCGGCCGCGCCGGTGCCCGCGGCGTCGAGCCAGTACCGGCGGCGCTGGAACCGGTAGGTGGGGACGTCGTCGGCCAGCCGGCCGCCCCGGTCGGCCGCCGGCGCCGTCCAGTCGACCGCCGTCCCGGCGACCCACAGCTCCGCGAGCGCCGTGAACAGCGCGTCCACCTCGGCGTGCCGCGCGCGCATCGCCGCCGCGAACACCTGGCCGTCCGGTTCGACCGTCTGTTGCGCGAGCGCGGTCAGGGTGCCCTCGGGGCCGAGTTCCAGCCAGCGGCGCACGCCGCGGCCGTGCAGGTCCGCGACCATGTCGGCGAAGCGCACCGGCTCGCGGACGTGGTCCACCCAGAACGCCGGCTCGGTCACCCTGGGCGGGAGGCCGGCGAGGCCCGGCTCGTTGAAGGTCAGGTCTGCGACGACCCGGCCGAACTCTTCCAGCATCGGGTCCATCAGCGGGGAGTGGAACGCGTGGCTGACCTG
>NZ_JBIQHY010000021.1:21679-80804 GCF_044508335.1 Actinomadura sp. | reverse complement strand
GGCGGCGGTGGCGGTGGCGGCTGCACCGCGACGCTGTCCGCCGGCCAGCAGTGGGGCGACCGGTACAACCTCAACGTCTCGGTGTCCGGCTCCAACAACTGGACCGTGACGATGAACGTACCGTACCCCGAGAAGATCAGCGCCACCTGGAACATCAGCCCCACCTGGGACTCCAGCGGCCAGATCATGACCGCGCGGCCGAACGGCAACGGCAACAACTTCGGCGTCACCATCATGGCCAACGGCAACTGGACGTGGCCGACGGTCTCCTGCAGCGCCTGACCAGCGCACCCTCCCGTGGCGCGGCGGCTCCGGCCGCCGCGCCACACCCTCATCGGAAAGTCAGGCCGGCGAAGTCAGGCCGGAGAGGTCAAGCCGGAGAGGTCAAGCCGGAGAGGTCGCGGGTGACGACCGTGTTGCGGTCGGTCGGACGGTTCCCCAGGGAGAGCTGCGGCCATTGCCCGGCGAGTTCCTGGCGGCTGCGTTCGCTCCAGGCCCGCGCTTCTTCGCTGCGCGTCTTGTAGAAATTGAGCGCGTACCCGCCCGTGTGGACGCGGAGAAGTGTGAAACCGCCCGGGTATTCCTTGACCGCCCCTACCTCCTGCTGGACGACCCGGGGCGCGAGCGGGAACGTCGAGCGCTGGTTGCGGTGCGTGTGGCCGGCATGGTGCAGGAAGACGCCGGGTGTGCGGTTGTAGGCGGCGAGGATCCGCAGGGATTGGCCCGCGTCCAGAGAGTGCGCCCCGGTAATGGCGAGCGGGTCGTTCTCCGTGAAGAGCGGGTGGTGGCCGAAGACGATGGTGGGCCGGTCGGGGTCCTTCGCCAGCTCCGATTCGAACCACGCCTGCTGGTCCGCGGAAAGGCCCCCGGAGTCGCCGCCGTCGCCCGGCTTGTCGTAGGTGTCCAGGCCGATGACGCGAAGCCCGTGCAGGTCGTGCGTGAAGTACGTGCGGCCGGACGGGAAGAAGGCGTCCTTGAAGCAGTCGTTCCCCTGCTGCTCACCGGCGCTGCAGGACGCGTAAGGCGCTCCCGAGTGGGCGCGGTCATGGTTCCCGCGCGCCACCAGATAGTCGGTGCCCAGGGCGCCGAACGTGTCGAGGATGCTCTTGGCGTTCTGGAGGTCGATCGGGGCCGCCTCGCTGGAGACGTCTCCGGCGGCCAGGAGATATGACGCGCCCCGGCTGCGGGCATCCGCTATCAGCGCTTTCGCCATCACTTCCGGATAGGGCGGATGGCCCGGCACCTGCTCAATGCCTTTGATCCACGGAAGCTGCCCTACGAGACCCGCGACCGTTTCCCCGAGGTGCAGGTCATTGCACAGGGCGACGGAGAAGAGGTGGCGGCCCGGCGGCGGCTGCGGGGTCGTGAACGCGAACACGTCCCCTTCGGGGCGGCCCGCCGCCGAGCCGAACGCCAGCCAGGTCGGCGTCGCCGGACGCCCCGCCGAACGCGCCCTGTAGTAGTACGTGCGGCCCGGTTCCAGCCCGGTCAGCTCGACGTAGTGGTACGGGGTCCCCGGCGGCCCGTGCGCCACGGACGTCAGCCGGGAAGGGTGCGTGCCGTAGAGCACCTCGGCGTCGGACGGGGCGGGCACCATGCGGCCCAGCCCGTCGTCCGTCCCCGGCACGCCCGTGTACCAGGTCAGGACGGCGGTCGTCTCGGTGACGGTGACCAGTTCGAGGTTCACCGGTTGGACGTTCGCCGCGGCGTCGGCGGAAGCGGCCTCCGCCGCGGGAAGGGCCGCGGGAAGGAACGACCCGCCCGCGACGATGGCGCTCCAGCGCAGGAGGGCTCGGCGGCTCGGCCGGCAGCAGATCATGATCGCCACGGTGGCACCGCGGCGGCCGTCCGAACAGGCCCAAAGTGGCCCGCCGGCGGCTCAGCCGACGACGGCCTTCAGGCGCTCCTCGCGGAGGCGGCCGGCCCAGGAGTCGTCCAGCGGCTGCAGCTCGCTCCCGACCGCCCAGCGCAGCAGCAGGTCGGCGAGGCCCGGGTTGCGGACCAGCGCGGGCCCGTGCATGTAGGTGCCGAGGACGCGCCCGCTGTAGGCGCCCTCGAACCCGTCGCCGTTGCCGATGCCGTGCACGACCTTCGCGAACGGGCGCGCGTTCGGGCCGAGCCGCGTCACGCCCTGGTGGTTCTCGAAGCCGGTGATCCGGGGCACGTTCAGCTCGGCCGCCACGTCGCCGACGATCTCGCCGACGGCGCGCTGCTCGCCGCGTCCGGAGGTGATGTCGAGCAGGCCGAGGCCCGCGACCGGCTGGCCCTCCTCGCCGCCGAACTCGTGGCCGAGCAGCTGGTAGCCGGCGCAGACCGCGAACACGACCGCGCCCGACTGGACGGCGCGGGCGAGGCCCCCGTCGCCCCGCAGCCGCTGCGCCGCGAGGATCTGCGGCCGGTCCTCGCCGCCGCCGAGCAGGTAGATGTCGCCGTCGGCGGGGACGGGCTCGTCCGAGCGCAGGTGCACGGTCTCGGTCGGGATGCCGCGCAGCGACGCCCGCCGCTCCAGGACGATCGTGTTGCCCTGGTCGCCGTAGGTGCTGAGCAGGTCCGGGTAGATCCAGACGATCTTGATTCGGTCAGACGACACGGCCGTACCTCGTTCGGATGTTCTGGAAGGCGGTGTAGTTGGCGATCACGTCGAGGTGCCCGGGCGGGACGGCCATGACCGCCTGGTCGATGTCGTCCACGACGGTGAAGGTCACCTCGGCGGCCTCCAGCCGGGCCGCGAGGTCGATGCGGCGCTCGCCGGTCACCCAGACGGGGCGGCCCCGCAGGATGCGGTAGTCGACGTCCCACAGCCAGGACGTGTCGCGGCCGTCCGGCCCCTGCGCGTTGATCGACAGCGCGACCGGGCCCGGCGCGGGCCGCAGGACGTCGAACGCCTCCAGCCAGCCGGCCGGGTTCTTCGACAGCAGCAGCCGGATCGAGCGCCCCTCGTGCTCGACCGTCGTGTACCGGCCGGCCACGGACGTGACCTGCGACAGCAGCGGGAGGGCCTGCTCGGGCGGGACGCCGAACTGCGCGACGACCGCCAGCGCGATGAGCGCGTTCGAGCGGTTCGCGCGGCCCGGCAGGGACAGCCCGGTGAGCGGGAACGTCCGGCCGTCGGGGGCGGTGACCACCTCGCCCTTCAGCGTCCAGTCGGGGCGGGGGCGGCGGAAGTGGCACTGGCGGCAGGCCCAGTCGCTGTCCTCGTCGGTGTCCTGCCGGTCGAGGGGGCCGCCGCACTCGGGGCAGCACCAGGAGTCCTCGCGCCAGTGCTGCCCGGCGGCGACCCACGTGACGCTCTTGGCGGTGGACGCGCCCCAGGTGACGAGGGGGTCGTCGCAGTTGGCGACGACGTGGCTGGTGGGGGACGCCTCCAGGGCGCGGCGCCACTTGCCGGCCAGCAGCCAGATCTCGGCGGCGCGGTCCATCTGGTCGCGGCTCAGGTTCATCAGCGCGACGACGTTCGCCCCGGTCTCCTTCAGGACCATCGGGACGTACTTCTCGTCGCACTCCAGCACGCCGTAGCGGGCGGACGGCGCCGACGCGAGCGCGGACACGTGCCCGGTCGGCATGTTCGCGCCGAACGCGTTCGTGGCGACCTCCCCGAGCGGCGTCATCGCCGAGGTGATCAGCCGGGTCGTCGTCGTCTTGCCGTTGGTGGCGCTGACGAGGACGAGCTTGCGGTCCTTGGCGAGCCTGGTCAGCAGCTCGGGATCGAGCCGGAGGCCGACCCGCCCGCCGATCACCGAGCCGTCCCCGCGGCCCGCCATTCGGGACATCTTGGCGGCCGTACGACCGAGCGCGACGGCCAGCTGCGAACGCAGCGGAAGATCGCTCATGGACTCCGTCTTCTCTGGATGCGCCGGGAAACCGCTCCGAGCCTAGCCGCTGAGGGCACCGCTCCGGGCGCGTTGCGGGGCGCACCGGCGGGTTCGGGGACGTACCCGGCCGCGAGGGTGCACAATGTGAGCATCATCACAGCCGGTCAGGTAAACCGCCCGCGGCAATCTTGACCTGTACCGACATGTCGTGATTCGGTGCGACCTCCGACTGCGGTGTGCCAGATTTCCGTCCACGCATCCGAGAACGGCGGCACCCACTACTTTTGTCGGGAGCCCTGCTGGTTCGCGGGGAGGCGGTGCCCGTCCCGGCCGGCGGGCCAGGACCGCAAGGCGTGGCAAAGCGGCGATAAGGCGAGGTCTGAGCGATGCAGTGTCCGACGTGCGGTAATGACACGCCCGGGACGCTGGGCAAGTGTTCGCACTGCGCGGCGCCCATCGACGTGTACTCGGTCGGGCCCTCCGTCCCGCTGGCGGCGCCCGTCGCCGACTCCTCCCCGGGCTCCTCCCCGGGCACGGGGACCGCCGACGCCCTCGGCGACCGGACGATGATGGTGCCGCCGCCCACGCCCTCCTGGGCCTCGGGCGCGCAGCAGCCCGCGGCGCCGGACCTCGCGATGCCGCCCCGGCAGCCGGCGTCCCCGACCGCGCCCCAGCCGCCGGCGCAGGGCCCCTCGTCCACGGCGCCCGAGCCCCCGGCGCAGCCGCCGCTGCAGCTGTCGGCCGAGCCGCAGGCGGCGACGCCGGCGTCCCCGCTGCGGCCCGTCGACCCCGAGGACACCGCGGCCTGGACGTTCAACCCGGACGAGGACTCGGGCGCCTACGGCACCGTCCCGCCGCCGCCCGCCTGGGGCAACGCGCAGCCCGCGGACGAGAAGCCCGCGCTGCCCGCCGCCGGGGACGCCCCGGCCAACCCGTTCGGCCTCGCCGAGCAGCCCGCGCCGGCGGAGTCGATCGTCCCGGAGTCGTGGTTCGCGCAGCCGCGCAAGCCGGAGGGCGCGGACGCGGACGCCACCCAGGTGTGGGGGCAGCAGGGCGGCGCCGCCCAGCCGCCCGCCGTGCAGGGCGGGATGCCGCCGGCGCTGCCCGCCGCCGCGTCCGACATGGACGCGACGCAGCTCGCCCCCGGCCCGATGAACCCCGGTGCCCAGGGATTCGGCGGCGGTGCCCAGGGATTCGGCGGCGACTTCGACCAGACGCGCATGGACCCCGGCTCCCCCATGGGCGCCCCGCCGATGGGCACGCCGATGGGCACGCCGATGGGCGCGCCGATGGGGCAGCCCGGCATGGCGGCCCCCATGGGCGCGATGGGGCCCGGCGGCCCCGGGTACGGCGGCTTCCCGCCGCCGCAGCAGGGCCCGAAGGGCGGCGGGACGAGCAAGCCGCTCGTCGCCGCGGTCACCGCGCTCGTCACCGTCGCCGTCGGCGCCGTGGTGTTCGTCGCGTGGCCGTCCGGTGACGACTCGTCGGCTGGCACGCAGCCGACCGCGACGCCGTCCAGCAAGCAGGTCGCGCAGAAGAACGCGATCCCGCCGGAGACCAAGCAGCAGGCCGAGGTCCTGAACAAGATCCTCGACGACAGCGTCGACACCCGCCGGATCCTCGCCGGGGCGCTCGGCCGGGCCGGCAAGTGCAAGACGCTGCCGAAGGCGATCCAGGGGTTCCAGACGGTCGCGCAGCGCCGCCAGAACCAGCTGCGCCGCACCAAGGAGCTCAAGGTCGACAAGCTCGCGAAGGGCGAGCAGCTGCGCGGCACGCTGTCCGAGGCGCTGACGGCGTCGCTGCAGGTCGACATGGTGCTGCTGCGGTGGGCGCAGGCGAACCAGCGCAACTGCCACGGCAAGCCGAAGCCGAGCGCCGCCCAGGTGCCGGGCCGCGCGGCGCAGGAGCGGCGGGCGACGTCGGCGAAGAAGCAGTTCGTCGTCCTGTGGAACCCCGTCGCGAAGAAGACCGACCAGCCGCAGCGCAGCTGGAAGCGGGTGTAGCGGCGGGAGCAGAAGCGGGGGTGAAGGCCGAATACGGCCGGGTTTCCACCCTTGCGCACCACCCGTAGCCGCGCGGTCGCGCGTTATGTTGTGACCGTTCGAACTCACGGGGGCAGGGGGCCGTCATGCGGTGTCCGAACTGCGGGACCGACACGTCGTCGTCCTCGCCCGCATGCATGCGGTGCAACGCGCCGCTGCCGCCGGACGGCGACGCGACGGCCCGCGACCCGCAAGGCGCGGACGTGCCCGTCCCCCGCGAACCGCTGCCGCCGCCCTGGGCCGGGCAGGCCCCCACCCCGTGGGAGCCGGCGGCCGACTACACGACGCCGATGCCGCCGTCGGAGGAGAGGTCGATCCCGCTCTCCCCCGAGCCGTGGGCGGAGCCGGCGATCTGGCAGCCTCCGGCGCCGCCGCGCAAGAGCAGGCTCCCGTACTTCCTGGCCGCGGCCGGCGCCGTCCTGCTCATCGGGGTGGCGCTCGGGATCGTGTTCTGGCCGAGCGGGTCGGGAAGCCCGGAGGCGTCGCCGGCGGCGGTGCAGCCGTCCGCGGCGCCGAGCGGTGCGATGTCCGAGACCGGGGGCACCGAGGAGACCGGGGACACCGGCGACTTCGACGCGCAGGCCGGGGCGGTGAACACGCTGCTGGACGAGATGGGCGGCACCCGTTCGGCCCTCGGCGGGGTCGTCGAGGAGGGCTGCCCGGTCGACGGCCTGCAGCGCATCCTGGACCAGCGCCGCGGCCAGCTGGAGAAGGCGCGCGAGCTGGACGTGAGCGCGCTCGACAACGGCGCCGAGATGAAGGACGCGCTCGTCCGCGCGCTGGAGGCGTCGACCGAGTCGAACCAGCGCTACCTGGACGTCGCGCCCGGCTGCCCGTCCGACGAGGAGGTCTCGGACGTCAACTCGCGCGCCAGCAACGCCAAGGGCGAGTTCATCGGCTACTGGACGCCGATCGCCGAGCGGGCCGGCCTGCCGTCCCGCACCGAGAGCGACATCTGACGGCTCACCCGACCCCGAGGGCCGCGCCGAGCGCCCGGACGGCCTCGGCCAGCACCGCCACACCGGCGACGCGGCGGCCGAGCCGCGCGAGCGCGCCCTCCATGCGCTCGGTGTCGGGGTCGTCGGAGCCGGCCTCCTCGCGGACGTCGGCGAGGTCGCGGCGCGCCCGCGCGGGCTCGTCGAGGTCGCCGGCATGCGCCTCCAGCAGCCGCTCCAGACGGGCGAGGGCGTCCGCGACGTCACTCGGCGGCCCGGCGTCGATCTGCTGGTTCTGCGTCACGTTGTCGCCCGTCGCGATCTGCCCGGAGACGTTGGCGTTGCCGCCGATCCTGATGCCCCGGTCACCGTGCCCGCTCATTCGCGCCTCCGGATGGGTCATGGGTTGATGCGGCGTGAACCGCCCTGCTGCCGCTGCTCGACGCGCCGCCCCCCGGCGACCTGCCCGTTGACGGTGCCGCCGGTCATGATGACGCCCTCGTTCATGATGACGCCGGCCTGGGACCGGTACGCCGACACGTCCAGCCCGCACTCGTCGCCCAGGTAGTCGAGCAGCGCCTCGTTGACGCGCCACTCGATCAGCCGCGTGTACTTGTCGGCGTCCATCTCCTGGACGTAGGTGTCGAACTCGTCGGCGGCGCACAGCTCCCGGATGCTGATCCGCGCGCCGTAGTCGTGCACCAGCCGCTGCGCGGAGGTGTGCGCGGCCGCCGCCGCGAACAGGCTGCGCAGCACCGCCCAGCCGGTCGCGACCACCCGGACCTGCGGCAGCACCATGGCGCGCAGCAGGCCGCGCCGGCCGTGGACGAACGCGCGGAGTACCTGGCCTCCGGTGCCCCAGGTGGGCGCCAAGTCCACGACGCGGAACTCCCGCCGGACCGGCGGCAGGACGGTCGCGGCGAAGTGCCCGTACAGCATCCGGCCCTCGACCGCCAGGTACACGAAGGCGGTGAGGGAGATGTCCTGCTCCTCGGCGGGCGCGACGATCCGCCCGTCCCGTCCGATGGCGGCCCGGCCGTGGGCGCCGACGGTGACGCGCTGGAAGCAGCGGATGTGCGACTGCGGGTGCCGGATGAGCGCCTCGGCGGCGTCCGGGGAGGCCATGGAGAAGGGGTATCCGGTCGCCGGGTCGATCAGCGGGTGCGGCGGCATCGTGACGGCGTCCGCGGGGCCGGGCGGGCGGGTCCGCCGGACGCTCTCCCCGCGCGCGGCGATGTGCATGCCGGTGAGGAGCGCGGTGATCCGCTCGTTCGGCGGCAGCGGGTCGGCGGCGGGCTCGCCGGGCGGCCGCTCGTCCCGCATGGCGTGCAGCCGGTCGCGCACCCGAAGGTGCATCACCATCGGGTCGACCGAGGGCGGTTCGGCGTCGCCGCCCTTGCGGAGGTCGGCCGGCCCGGCGGCGGGACGGTCGAGTTCCAGCACGATCGACCAGGCGCGCGCCCAGGGGGAGGAGAGGTCGCCCGCGCCGATGAACGGGTTCGTCCCCGAGTGCAGGGTCACGTTGCCGCGCTGCGCGGACCGGATCCGGGCGAGCACCCGCGTCACGCGGTCGCTGAACGTGCGCGGCGGCGGCCCGGCGGCACCGGGCGCGAGGTCGCGCGCCAGGACGCCGTGGACGACGGCGAGGTGGGCGACGACCGTCAGCCCCAGCGCCATGGTGAGCAGGATGAGGCTGGGGAAGGCGAGGTCCGTCTGGAGCATCTCCAGCGGCCCCTTGCTCTCCTCCTGCTCGTAGGGGGTGTAGCCGGAGCTGTCGATCACCTGCGCGGTCCTGGTCGCGTACACGACGCCGAAGACCATCCAGGCGAACAGGACGGCCCCGGCCGACCCGGCGACCAGCCGCCACCCCCAGGTGAGCTGCCGCCACGGGACCGCGGTGAAGCCGGCCAGCACCGCCAGGAGGTAGAAGTAGGCGATGGTGAGGGCCGGCAGGAAAATGAGCGAACCCAGCCAGACGCCGCAGAGCACCAGGTCGCGGACGAGCCGGTAGCGGCGCGCCCGCAGCGCGTGCAGCAGCACCGGCTCCACGTCGAACCCGTAGGACGGGGCGACGGCGCGGTTCTCGTCGTCGAGGAACTCGGCGATGACGCGGTCGCCGATGCGCTTGTCCAGGTACACGGCGGCGCACAGGTACCGGGTGGTGTTCTGCATCGGCTGCCGGGACGTCTCGGCGACCGGCTGCGCGTGGTAGAAGAACGGCGCGGCGCCGGTCGTCGCCTGCTCCACGGTCATGGCGACGAAATTATCCTGATCATGTCGCCATTACGTGAATTAGCGCCGATCCGTGGCCGTATGGCCACAGCCGGTCACGTCACTCGGGGTCGCCGGGCCGGCCGAGGAAGGGGAGTCCCTTGGACGGGTCCTCGAAGGGTTCGACGAAGCGGTCGAACCAGCTCAGGACGGGTTCGAGCCATTCGGTGACGCGCATCGTCGCGGCGACGTGGTCGATCTGCTCGTCCTCCTCGAAGCCGAGCGCGACGACGGCGAGGTCCTGGTAGAAGCCGGACTGGTCGTCGTCGCCGTAGAGGGCGGTGAGCGCGATGGGGCGGTTGCGGGCCAGTTCCATCGACAGCGGGTGGCGGCGCAGGGCGCGCAGGCGGTGGCCGAGCTTGGCGTCCGGCGGCTGCTTGAGGCCGGGCAGCGGGTAGTCGAGCGGCGGCGCGACCGTGTGCTTGTCGGGGACGCCGCCGCCGTAGGGGAACAGGCGGTCGAGCTCGTGCAGCCATTTGACCTGCGGGATCATCCACTGCGGGCCGGGCGCGCCGCCGGGCGCCGCGCCGCCGAGCAGGCGCCCGGCGACGTCCGCGACCGCGGCGGTCAGGTCGGACGGCGGGTACGCGGCGCGCAGCGACCGGGACCGCCGCGTCACGGCCCGTTCGAGGACGGTCGCGAGCGCGCACTCGCGGAGCCGCGGCGCCAGCCGCGACCAGGCCCGCGCCAGCTCGGGCGGCACGGCGGGCAGCGGCCGGTTCACGACGTGCGCCAGGACCAGCGTGTCGGCCCACAGCCGCAGCCACGCCCAGTCGGGGCCGCCGGCGATGAGGTCGGCCTCGCGCAGCTCGAACAGCGTGCACGCGCGTCCCGACCGGCATTCGCAGCCGCAGGCGGCGGACCGGCGCCCGTCCACGGGCGGCGGCGGGCCGGGCAGCTCCGCCTCGCGCCCCTCCCCCAGCGGCACCCGGACCCGCAGCGGCCGGTCCATGCCGTCCGCGAACACGGCCGCGACGCCGGGGCGCAGCGACACCACCTCGCGGGACTGGTCGTCGTCCAGGTTCATCGCCGCGCCGACCTGGTGCCGGTCGTCGTAGGCGGGCAGCCGGTGCACGACCTTCAGCGCGGTGTTCTTGATGACGTCCGGGACGAGTTTCGTCGGGATCTGCTCGGCGACGATGATGCCCTCGCCGTACGCGCGGATCTCCGCGAGCAGCCCGGCGAACAGCTCGACCGCGTGCGAACTGCCGCGTTCGGGGCCGCGGTTGCGGAGCAGCCGGTGCGCCTCCTCGATGACGATGACGTGCCGCAGCGCGGACCCCGCCGCCCGGTCGCGCTTACGCTCGCGCATCCGCAGATGCTCGACGACGCGGATGATGAGCGTCCCCATGAGGAACGCCTTGTCCTCGTCGTTGGCGACGTCCTCGATGGCGAGCACGATGTTGTCGCGGAGCATCCCGCCGATGTCGGCCGGGTGCCCACCCTCGAAGAACCGTCCCGCGGACCCGATGCGCAGCGACCGCAGCCGGACGTCGACGAACCCTTGCACGTCGGCCATCAGCTCGCGCCCGTACCCGACGTCCTGGATGACTTGGAGCGCCGCGTTCTGGAGCTGCTCCAGCGTCGGAACCGCGGGCTCGATCAGCGACCCGGGCACGCCCGCGCCCGTCACCACGTCCCACCCGTTGTTCTCGTAGACCCGCTGGAGGGCCTGCGCCATGATCTGCGGGAACGGCTCCTCGGCGTCGAACGCGGCCTGGAACAGCGCCCGCACCATGTCGATATGCGCCTGCACCGGGTACCCGGGCTCGGGCGCCAGCGGATTCACCGACAGCGGCACCGAATCCGGATCAGACGGGTTCACCACAGTCACCGGGCCGCCCAGATCCCGGATGCGCCCCGCCATCGCCGCGTACTCCGACTTGGCGGGCTCGATCGCCAGCCACGGGATGCCCGCGCGGGTCAGCTGCTCCAGCAGATGCCGGACGGTCTGCGACTTGCCGGCGCCCGTCGCCCCGGTGACGAACACGTGCCGGTTGATGGTCGAGCGGGGCACGGTGAACCGCCCGACCTCCCGGTCCTGCCCGTCGAGGATGGCGCCCAGCTCGATCTGCGGTTCACCCGTCTGCGGTGTGGTCTCGGAGGTGACGTCGAAGTACCCGGCCTCCAGCACGCGCAGCCCCGGCACCTCTCTGCGCGGCAGCCCGGCCAGCGCCGCGAGCGCCCCCGCCGTCGCGACGAACGGGAACCGCTGCTCCGACTCCCCCATCGGCCGTACCGGCGCCGGCTCCGCCCCGGGGCTGAGCATCTCGCTGAACGACCCGCTCCCCTGCCCCGACCGCAGCCGATACGGATGGTGCCCCAGCTCCATCGACCCGACGAGCACAGGAGCGATCTGCCCAAGCTCATCCTGCGAGGCGGCACCGGCGACAACCCGGACCTGCCAAAGCCCCGCCTCACGGAACGCGTCCAACTCGGCAAGCCGCTGATCCGCCCGGGAGACGGCCAGCCTCGACTGCTCGTCCTCCCCCCGCCGCAGCATCCGAAGCTCGTGCTGCAGTTCCCGCACCTCGTCATCGATCAGCCGCTCATCACACGGATCCGCGACCACGAACCACCCGAAGGGCCGCTCCATCAACGTGACGAGCGTGGCCTCGAACAGCCCTGGCCCACCTCCGGCCCCCTGCGGCGCCAACCGCCCGGGACACCGCGTCCACACCATTCGCTCGGCGTGCCGCAACCACCCGTCCCCAATCGGCACCCCACGCCCACCACTGGGAAACAGCAACCCATGTGTCTCGGCGTTCGCCTCCGGCGTCCCGATGGGCCCAGCATTGGTGATCAGCTGCAGCGGCGCGCCGGAGCCCGCCGACAACCACCCCACAACGAACGGCCGCCGCAATCGCGCCGCCGACAACGCCGCAGGCAGCACGCTCACGAAGTCCCACTCGGCGGACGCCTCCCGCTGCGGCGCCGGCACGGCCTGGATCCGATACCAGGGCCCCGGCAGCACGAACCGCTCCCCACCACGGCCGACCCCTGGCGGAAACCCGGTCCCCCCTCGATAGGGCGGCACAGCAGGCGACGACGAACCAGGCGGCAAAGTCACCCCAGCATCCTGACGCGCCCCCGCGCCCCGCGCCAATGCACCGTCAAGAAGAGGCCGAAGTATCGACCGCGCGGCGGGGACGGGTGGCCGCCCCGGCCGCGCGGCGGTTTGAGGGTCAGCGACGGAAGCGGGCCTTGAAGATGGTCTGGATGAGGGTTTCCGGGTCGGGGCGTTGACGATCCTCCACCGCGTCCCGCCGGGGATGAGTGGCCCACCACTTCTCGGTGTGGGTGCCCCACCAGCAGATGACTCCGGAGCGGTCCTGCAAGTCGGCGACCGTCGCCGCGTAGGGCTGGTCGGGGTGAGGCCGGGGCGCGGGACGCGGTTCGCCCGCCGTCTCCCGCTGGTGGCTCTGCGCCGCAAGGGCGGCCGTCACGTACGGAACAAGAATGCGGGTGATCCGCTCGGCCGCGCGCATGGGCTTGGTGTGCGGAGCCAGGTCCTCGCCGGTGCTCGACCAGTACCACCAGATGTCGGACGTCGTTCCGGGGACGAGAGTGATGCTCTCACCGAAGTCCGGGACGGCCGGGTCGAACACGCGCAGAAGCGGGCACGAGCCGTCGTAGCGCGGGACGGCCTTCCAGCCTTCCCGGATGACTTCCTGCGCAAGTCGGTCAAGATGGACCGAAACGGAAGAAGTCGGGGCGCCGGCATTCAGATTCTTCGGTTCGAGCCACCGCATTACCAACGCACCCACTTTCGCGTTCTCGGCGGCCAAGCCCGCGCCAGAGCGATCGGCTCCTCACGCGACAACTCCTCCAGCCCCGACACACCAAGATCACATCATGATAAACAACCATGATCAAAGTGACGAACCGTCACTAACACCGACCCACCGCCACGCCCTGCGCCAGAGCTGAATGCCCACTCACACCTGATTCTCGGCTGTCTTACGCAAAGGCGTCGACAGCTACGAATACGATGATGCCAATTATCAGGACGGCCTGCCCGATGAAGCATCCCAGGAGTACACGCTGCGGCGCATCAGGCTCATCCATGAAAAGTGTTGAGAGCAGGATGCCGGGCCTTCCCGTGCCACATACGATCACCCGCATGAACAGTGCCGCAGTGGACCAGAGAGTCTTCTCGGCCGACCAGCCCTACCATTTGAGCTTGATCAGCAATACCACTGGGGCCGCCACCCACATCATGACGGCGGCGCCCGTACCGCCGGGGCCGAGCAGCTGGTTGTCCCTCAGCGTGAGGGCGATGACCAAGAACGTGAAAACCAGCCATTTCCATCACACGGCCCCATTGTAGGTCGCGTGAACAACGTCTAGAACAGCGAGCTTCAAAGCGGGAAATCGCACTTCCATGGCGCATCCAAATCGTCGGGATCGACACCCGAGCGCCTTACCGAGTCGTCAATATCGTCGATGGACGAGAGGATCTCGTCATGCACGATGGACATGTCGTCGTCATAAAAGCAGGCGTCGGCTTCTATGACGTCACGCCCCACCTCAAAGGCTCGGACCCGGAATCCGCCGGCCGGAAGTGGGATCACCCACACCCAGGAAAGGGCGTCACGCGAACTCGCTACCCTGCTGGCAGCGATGTCTGATTTCGACATCAGTAGCCTGTTCCTAGCCTGAATCCGCACGTCACGGCCTCCAGAATATTCTTACAATCGGACCCTCAAGCGTGTGGATTTGAATGTGTGGGAGGTCGCCGTGTCGGTTCCCTGCACCGTGTCCGGCCACGCGCCCGTCAGGCCCGATACTATCATCCCAGTGGTATGTTCCACGCTTCCCTTGCTCATACTCCCTTCTCACAGTGGCGCCACTCATTCCTGACGTGTTCCTATAACCGGCCCCCTGATACGTCCGGAGGAACAACTCTTCTGCCTCAGAGCGATTCTTCACTGTGATACTTGTAGCACCTCCGGCCAACTCCTTAGAAGCGCGCGCAAGCGCACCGCTGGACCACGGAATGCATCCGCCCGCATTGTGCACCAACGTGGGCGCACCGCCCGCGATCACATAATACGTGTGGGGGTTGGCAATGGTCAGATTGTGGACGCGCTGATGGTCGACGGGCTGGTGTTCTGCGGTGGTTACCTGGACGTAGGTGCCAGCGCTGGTGCGGAGCCACATTCCGGGCTTGAGGTCGGTGGCATCAACCCAGGCGTTGATGCCACCGGCGACCCAGAAGGGGTGGTTGCCGGTGGTGATGAGCAGCCCGCTCTTGGCTTTCTTGGGGTTGAGGAGCTTGAGGGCGCCGAGCTTGGGCTTTCCGCTGGTTATCCAGCCGAAGGCAGGCGCGTCGGTGTCCACGGTGATCCGGACCAGGTTCTTGTCGCCCTTGCTGGTGATCGTGCCAAGGACAGGTTGGACCTGGGTTTCACCTGTCTCAGGATCTGTGACGAGAACCTCGTCGCCGACCTCGATATCTTGGATTTGCTTCTTTGTTCCGTCTGCCATGAGCACTTCGGTGCCGGGCACGAAGCTGCTACACCTTGCGAGCGCCCGCGCTGCCTCAAGTGCCCTCGCTCCCTTGACTCCGACCTTTCCTGCTCCGGCGATGTCTCCAAGAACCGGTATCACGGATAGCAGAGAGAAGGATGCTTCACCTGGCTTGCCTTCTACTCCGTAGTAAATGGCGTTTACACCGTCTGCGGCCGGCCCTATGTACGGAGCCAGGCCGAAGATGTCCAGGAGGGTGTGCCAACTAGGGCTGTCCATCTCACCGCATATGCTGTCGGTCACGAACTCGGCGCAGAAGGCGTTCTTAGCCTGGTTATAGCGTTGGAGTTCGGGAACGGTTCGCGCTACGGGCAGCATTCGACTGATAACGGCGCGCAGTGCGATCTGCCGCTCGTCTCGTGGCATCCGTGCAGGCGGGAGCTTCATACCTGACGGATAGTCCGGGGTGCTGGTCCCGTAGCGGGTCAGCACACCCCACGGACTCGTCGAGGCGACCCATCGGCCCTTGCGGTCGTAGACGGAGTAGCCGTGTTTGGTGGGTCGACGATCCACTCCATCACCGTTGAAGCACTCTGTGTGCCTGTCGATGCGGCGACACATTTTCCCGTCTGAGTCGCTGTTGGTGATGGGGCTGTTGTTGGCGTAGGTGTAGCCGTTCATCTGCTGCGGGTCGGCCTGGTCCATGAGCGGATCGACGGAGATGAAGCGGCCTGTGTCGGGGTCATATTCGCGGGCGCCCAAGTGGGTCAGACCGGTGGGGTCTTGGGTGCCACCGACGAAGCCCTTGTCGTTCGGCCAAGTGGCGTCGTCGTCAAAGCCACGGATCGATCCGAAGGGGGTGAAGCGACGGATTGTGGCTGCTTGTGTGGAGGCATTGATGGCGACCTGGCCGCTTCCGGCATGGTCGGCGGTCAGGTACGTGATGGTGCCATCGGACGTGCGCATCGCGACGGTCTGGCCGGCGAAGGTGTAGTAGCGGGTGCCGGTGGCGGTGGATGCGCCGCCCAAGGCGCGTAGTTCGGTGCCGCCAGGCAGGTAGAGGGTTGAGCCGGCCGGGTCCTTGCGGATGAGGCGGTTGCCGTCGGCCGCCACGGGCCCTACGCCGGTCCGCGTCACATGCGACCATTGCCCCGCTGCCGACGCCGCTCGCCTTTACGCCCGTCCGGCTCCAGCCGCCGTGCACTGCGCCAGCCCTGCGATCCGCGCGGCCCCCCATTCCCGCGAGCGCCCCTGCCCCACCGCCCGTCCTGCCCCTCCACTCCTACGCACGAACGGATCGGACTCGCCGAAACCTGCACCGGACAATCGTCTTTGCCGGCACCGTGGTCAAAGTGAAAGTCGAACAACATATTTCCCGTTCGCTCCTCGAGCCCCGCCACATCCAACTCGAAGAAACGAGACCCAGCTACCTCGTCCAGCCCGGGGGTGATTGCTTCGCCGGCCATCACCGTTGCAAGTTCCGCGGCCGCCATCGGATGGCCTAGCGCGATGAACCCCGTGCTCATACCCGCGGCCATCGACAACCACCAGATCAGGCATCGAATTGGTGGCCAACAGCACCTTCAGCGCATCACGCTCGGCTTCCAGCACCTGGGCCAACGCGACTGGTTTCACGAACAGTTGCGATGAGATCCACAGACACAAGATCAGCCGAGACTGCAGCCGCGTCACACCAACCCGGCCTGCTTGACACATCAGATCAGGTTCCACACAAACGGCGGAAAGCCGGCAAGCAACTGCCGCCAGGCGCGACCGGGGCGCACCACAAACAGCACCGCGTCTACGATCCCGCGCCGCGAGTGCTCCAGCCCCCACTGCTGGCCGGGGGCAACGGCGGTTCCACCAGCGCGCACTCATCGTCGGGCAGCCAGAGGGACAGCACGATGTCCGAGCCACCGCGCCACCTACACGAAGCGGCACACGACATCGCACATACGCACCGACCGAGATCAACTTTCAAACACGCACTCAGTAGGACCGGACGGACTTCACCCGTAGAGTCGGCGGATTAGGTCGTCGACGTCAGAAGCAACTTGTACCCATGCGAAACCATCCGAGCTGGCGAGGTAAAGCACCCGCGGTACCATATCCGACTCCCGATAGTCCAAGACGAACGGCATGTCGGTTCCCAGGACGCCGATTAGAACCGAACGCCGGAGGTCGATACCGAGGCTACCACCTTCTTCCGGTTTCCAGAATATGTCAAATGGTTCGAGCTCCCGCCAAAGCTCGTTACAGCGCAGCAGTTCGGAAAGATCGAAAAAATGAACATCCTCAGGCCGTTCCCCGAAGATCTCCAAGAATACCTGATCACCCGCCGGAGGAATCCACCTATCCTCCCTGAGCAGCACCTCCAGCGCAGGCGGAATCCGAAGACCAAGAACTTGCAGGCCACCCGTTTTCATCACACAGGCCCATCGTAGGTCACGTGAACAACGTCTAGAACAGGAAGCTTCAAACCGGGAAACCGCACTTCCATGGCGCATCCAAATCGTCCGGATCTACACCCGAGCGCCTTATCGAGTCATCAATATCGTCGATGGACGGGATGATCTCGTCATGCACGATGGACATGTCATCGTCATAGAAGCAGGCGTCGGCGTCTATCAGATCACGCCCTACCTCAAAGGCCCGGACCCGGAACCCTCCAGCCGGAAGCGGGATCACCCACACCCAGGAAAGGGCGTCATGCGAACCCGCCACCCTGCTGGCAGCGATGTCCGATTTCGACATCAGTAACCTGTTCCTGGCCGGAACCCGCACGTCACCGCCTCCAGAATATTTTTACAACCCGACCCTCAGGCGTGTGGATCTGAATACGCGGGAGGTCTCCCGTGCCGGTTCCCTGCACCATGCCCGGAGAAGGCGGCCTCCTTGAAGTCTGCGATCGCCGTTTTGAACGACGCACCGGATGCGTGATCGCCCTGGCCCACTCATTACACCTCATCATTCAGCGTACGTGTGAGGTCAATTAGCGTGTCCCGCCCGTACGGACGCGATGCCGCCGACTCGACCGCCTCCGCGCGCCTGGACGACCTTGCCGCCGTCCCCAAGAAGCCGACCGCCCTTCCCTGGTTACCCCGCATTCCACTCGCGGGCATTCGCGGTGCGCATGAGCGGAACCACTTGGTCCGACTCGGGTGGAGAGGGGCGATGATGGCCACTGGCGCCTGATTCGCGTCCGATAGCGGGGTCCTGTCGTGTGCGCCGAAGGAGTCTCGACTTGAGTAGGGATGCGTTCGCCGGTGTAGTGCAGGCATTCGCTGATGAGGTCGTCGGGGCGTTTCGCACAGCCCTTGGCCCTCGAATACTTCAACTCGCGCTGATACCCGATCCGACACTATACAGTGGGGCATCCGGGTCGGTAAGGAGGCGAAATTGCCCCCAACCTCACCCAGATCATCCAGCCCCGACACACAAAGATCACATCATGGCGAACAACAATGATTAAAGTGACGAACCGTCGCTAACACCGACCCGCCGCCACGCCCTGCGCCAGAGCTGAAGGCCTACTCTCACATCTACGCAAAGGCGTCGACAGCTACGAATACGATGATGCCAATTATCAGGACGGCCTGCCCGATGAAGGATCTCAGGAGTACATTCTGCGGCACATCAGGCTCATCCATGAAGAGCGTTGAGAGCAAGATGCCGGGCCTTCCCGTGCCACATACGATCACCCACATGAGCAGTGCCGCAGTGGACCAGAGAGTCTTCTCGGCCGACCAGCCGTACCACTTGAGCTTGATCAGCAATGCCATCGGGGCCGCCACCCACATCATGACGGCGGCAGCCGTGCCGCCGTGGCCGAGCAGCTTGCGATCCCTCAGCGTGAGCGCGATGACGAGCGCGAGGGCCGAGATCGCCGCGATCAGTGCCATGCCGCCTCCAGTCCCGCGGGATCATACACCTTTCATGAAGTCGCCGCCATTCCCAATGCGGTGCCGGACCACTGGATTTTGGCTCCCCAGTATATTTGGAACGCCTTGCCTCGCCCGGCCCCTCGCGCGGCCTTCTGGAAACTGCCGACCGCACCTCCGTGATTCAGCATGGTCCGGCCGTATCCGTACGCGCGGCGGATCTTTGACGGCGACGACATGTACTTGTGCATCCTTCCGAACTTCCCGAAAGTTCGTATCATGCCAAGGCCGGTGCCGCCGGCGACCAATCCGATCGCGGTCGATCCTAGCTGTTTCGCGGCCATTCCCCAGTCACCGGTCACTGCGTACAACCCCGCCGAGGCGAGCCCGAGCCCGACCGAGACCGCCTGGCACGCCGTGCACAATGGAATGGCTCCGGCTATCGTGCTGACGACGCCGAGGACGCCGGCGGCCTTTTGGAATCCGCATTTCCAGCCATGACAGGAGTTTTGTTGTGCGCGCAGTGCGGCGGCCCTTGCCGCAAGCCGCTTGTGGATTTCCTTTTGCCAGGCGATTCGCTCAGCCATGCGTTGGGCGGAGAGCTGTTGGGCGAGTCTCGGGTGGCGTTTGAGGTAGTTCTGAGCTCGGTTATAATTCCGCCGGTCGTACCGGCCGTTCTGCCCGCTGTAAGGGTTGTTATCGGGGTCGGCCCACGCCGGTCCGTTGTAAGGTTCGCCCCTCTGGTGGCAGTTATGTGTTTCGCAGAAATTGGGCCCGTGGACGTTCTGCCAGGGGGTGGGGCAGGCGCCCACGTCGCATCTGGTCAGTCCATCGGGATCGCTGAAGGTGACCGGTGATCCCCCGGCGTAGCCGTATCCGTTCCACGATTGCGGGTCGGCGAAGTCGAAGACGGGATCGACGGTGAGGAACCGGCCGGTGTCGGGGTCGTATTCACGGGCGCCGAGGTGGGTGAGGCCCGTGGTGTCCTGAGTGCCGCCGACGAAGCCCTTGTCGTTCGGCCAGGTCGCGTTTTCGTCGAAGCCGCGGATCGCGCCGAACGGGGTGAAGCGGCGGGTCGTGCTCGCCATGGTGGCGGAGTTCACGGCGACTTGACCGGTGCCCTGGTGGTCGCTGGTCAGGTACGTGACGGGGCCGTTCGAGGCGCGCATTGCGACGGTCTTGCCGGCGAAGCTGTAGTAGCGGGTGCCGGTGGTGGTGGAGGCGCCGTTGAGGGCGCGCAGTTCGGTACCGTCCGGCAGATAGAGGGTGGCACCGGCGGGGTCCTTGCGGATCAGGCGGTTGCCGTCGGCGTCGTAGATGTAGGTTTCGTCGCTGCCGTTCTCGGTGACCTTGGTCAGTTCCCCTTCGGTGTCCCACTCGAAGGTCTGCGTCGAGGTGGTGGGGCTGCCGTCGGCGGTCTGGACGGCGGTGGTGTTGCCGATTGCGTCGTAGGCGTAGCTGTCGGTGCGCTGCCCGGCGGGTCCCGTCTGGCTGGTCTGCTGGAGGCGGTTGCCCTGCCCGGCGGGGGCGTAGGTGTAGGTGCGGGTGGTGTCGGCGGCGCCGTCGAGGCCATGGCGGGTTTCGCCGGTGCGGTTGCCGGCCTTGTCGTAGGTGAAGCTCTGCCAGTACGGCGCCGGGCCGCCGATCAGCGTGTCGGTGGGTTCGGCCGCGCAGGCGCTGGTGGTGCCCTGCGTCCATGCTTGGGTGAGGCGCTGCAGGTGGTCGTAGGTGAAGCACTGGTTGTCGACGCCGTCACGGGAATCATCAGTGATGGAGGTGATGGTGCCGGAATCGGTGTAATGGTAGGTGGCGTACCGATCGTTCCCGTTGATGCCTTCCCGCAGGGTTTTCGCGGTGGCCAGGCGCTGGGTGCCGTACTGGTAGGCGAAGGTCTCCCAGACGCGTCTGGGTTCGTCACCGAGTTCGAGGATGAGTGGCTTGCCGGTGGCGGTGTAGACGGTGTCGTTGACGTAGGTGCCCTTGGTGCTGGCCATGCGGATGGGCCGCTGCCAGGTGTCGTAGGTGTGAGCGACGGTCTCGTAGGGCAGTCCTCCGGCGACGACGGGAGTCTCGCTCTGGACGGTGCCGTCCAGGTTGTAGGCCTTCGTGTACAGGTAGGTGCCCGCCAGCACGCCCTGCTGCGCGGGGATGGTGACGCTGGCCGCCTCGACACGTCCGAGCTCGTCGTAGCCGCGCACCTGGTTGATGTACTGCGCGCCGTCGTGGTGGCGGATCGACTTGGCCAGCTCGCCCTTGCCGCCGACCGCGGTGTCGTAGGTGAACGACGTCAGCAGCGGTCCGTCGGCCGTCCCTTCGTGGGTGGCGGTCTCGCGGCCCAGCCCGTCGTAGTCGGTGAAGACCTTCTTGCCGCGGGCGTCGGTGGTGGAGGTGACCTGGTCCAGGTCGTTGTAGGTGAAGGTGGTGGTGCCCTTGTCGGGGTCGGTGGTCCTGGTCTTGCGTCCGCGGAGGTCGTAGGTGGTGGTGAAGGTGTTGCCGGACGGGTCGGTGACCGAGGCGATCTCCCCGGCCGGGGTGTAGGTGTAGGTCGCGGCGTCATAGTCGCCGGTGGGGGTGGCAGCCTTGTACTGGCGGCGTTCGATCACCTGCCCCCGGGCGTTGGTGATCTCGGCGGTGGGGGTGCCGCCGTCGGGCGGGGTGACCGAGACGCGGTTACCGCCGCCATAGGAATAGGTGGTACGCCACAGCTCCTGCTCGGGCTGCGACCCATTGCCCTTGGTGAGCTTCTCGACGGTCTTGCGGCCCAGCCCGTCGTACTCGGTGCGGGTCTGGGTCTCGACATTGCCGGGGGTGCCGACCCCGAACAGGGTGGTCTCCGGATCACCGGCCGCGGAGTAGGGGGCATAGGACTTGACGACCTGGCCGCGCTCGTCGTAGAAGGTGTCGCTGATCAGTCGGCCGTCCGGGCCCGGCGCCTGGGTCTGCCGTGGCCGCAGCCACCCGTCCAGCAGTTCGATCTTGGCGATCCGCTGCCCGCCGGTCGCGGTGACGGTCTTGGTGGTGACCGCGGCGATCTGGCCCCCGGCCACCTGGTACTCGAGCTCGTAGTTGGGGTGCGGGTTGCTGCCCTTGGATCGGTTGGGCAGCCACACCTGGGTCAGCCGGCCCAGCCCGTCATAGACCAGGTCGGTGTGCCGCCCGTTGGCGTCGGTGATGCGGGTCGGCACCCCCCAGGCCGGGTCCAGTACCTGGACGGTGGTCAGTGCCGTGGACGCGTCGCCCGGTGTGGCCGGCGGCGTGGTCGTCTGCGTGCCGGTGGTCAGGCCGCGGGTGTCGGTGTAGGCGGTCGTGGTGGCCTGCCCCAGCGCGTCCTCCACCCGCGTCTCTCGTCCGACGGAGTCGTAGGTGGTCTTGGACTTCGTCACGTACGTCGGGGTGCCGCCGTCGTACCCGGCCGCCTCTTCGAGCTTGGTGGCGCGGCCCATGGACGGGGCGTCCCCGAAGCCGCCGTTGTCGTAATAGGTGCGCAGGTCGGAGACGACCTGGGCGGGACGGTCGGGCGTCGCGGTGCAGGCGACCGAGACGGTCTCCACCCGGGACGGGAAGGCCACCATCCACTTGCCGGTGTTGTCGGCATAGGTGGTGCGGGTGCACTTGTCATCGGCCGCCGTGGCGACATCGCCCAGGTCGTTGACGGAAGTGACCCGCCCGACGCCCGCACCGGAACCGGCGTAGTCGGTGTCGGTCTTGGTCTCCGTCAAGCCGCCACCGTCCTTGGCCGTCCAGGTGCGGGACGTGTCGGTCCGGACGACGTTGGCAGTGGTGGTCCCCCACGAGCGGGTGCGTGAGGCGGTCTGCACCCGCCACGGGGTGTTGACGGTCTTGCTGTGGACGCTACCGCCGGGCGCGGTGTACTGGACGGTTTTGAGTGTGAACCCGGCCAGGGCGTCATGGTCGGTGTAGGTGCCGCCCTCGCCGTCGGAGACGGTGACGCTCTTCTCTCCACCGGACGTGGTCTTCCGGTCCCCGTCCATGCCCCGCATGTAGTAGGTGTCGGTCTGGGTGGCCGGATTATCGAAGTCGCCGGTGCGGGTGCGGACGTGGCCATAACCGCGCCACTGCGACCAGGTCTTCTCCTTCTCCTTGGTCAACCCGTCATCGTCGTCGAAATGCCAGGCCGCGCCGCCCAGGTACTCGTACCTGGTGGCCATGTCCGGCGCCAGCCCGGTGCGGTCGGTCTGGATCACGCTGGTGACCACGTACTTGTGGAACCAGTCGGTGATCGGGTCCTCGCGTCCAGGCGGCGTCCAGATCACCGGCATGCACCGGGTCGTGTTCGTCTCGGGCGTCGGCAGATCGCTCAGCGAGCAGTCGGGGTCGGAGTAGGAGATGTCGATCTGGCCGCCGGACTCGTCGTAGATGGCGCCGAGCCGGTAGCGGACGTAGGACAGGATGTCGTCGCCGGTCTTGTCCAGCCGGTTCGGCAACTGGATGTGGTTGAACGTGACCTTCGGCAGCGTCACCGGGTCGCTTCCGTCGGTCGAAGCCTGACCGGTGTGGGAGATCTCCTTCAGGACCAGGTCACGCTCGACGTCGGCCAGCTTCCACTCGTGGTCCAGCGACCACGAATCCACCGGACGGTAGCCCGAGCCATCGGGCTTGAGGATCTGCGTAGTGACGTTGGTCAGGCGCTTGCGGGACCAGAAGGTCGGCGACAGGGTGCCGTGGGTGTCCTTGCACTCCTGGCCGGAGTCGCAGTGCAGGTCCCACGGGACGTCCCACCACTTGTCGGGGTTGTCGCCGATCTTGGCCGGGTCGCAGTCGAAGGTCGCGTCCGGGATGCAGCGCTCGGAGGTGGTGAAGGTGACCTGGGCGGGCGGCTTGGCGAACAGCGCGTCCTTACGGAGCCCGTAGGAGATGGTCTTCAGATACCCGCCGCGCACGTAGGGGGTCTCGTCCTCGGCCTTGAGGTTGCGGCCGTAGTGGTTGATCTCCTGGCCGTAGGTGTAGTTGATCGCGTTGCCGGACGGGTCGACGACATAGTCCAGGTTCCAGCGGTACGCCTGCTGGCACCAGGAGGCGGCGAAGGTCGACTTGTGGCAGGGCTCCCCGGAGTCGTCGCCGAACACCGGGGACGTCCAGGTCGAGCCGGTTTCCGGTTTGCCGCTGGTCCAGCCTGGAAGGCGGTTCAATCCGAAGTAGTACTGGGTGCCGTCGCTGGTGGTGGCCCGCCAGTACTCGCCGTTGTCGTCACCGTTGCCATTGGACGAGTCGGTGAGCCTCTCGAACTTGGTGCCGTCGTCGTTCTTCGTCCGCCAAGAGCCGTCGGCGGTCTTGATCAGCTCTCCGCCCTTGCCGCCCCAGGTGACGGTGGCGTTGTCGTAGCCCCAGCACTGATCTGCCGGCGAGTTCCCCCACTCGTCCTCGGGTGCCCCGTCGTCCTCACACGCCTTGTAGCGCCGCTCGATATAGCCGGGCCACAGGGAGAACCCCTCACCGACCCACGACGGCTGACCATTGGTGTTGGCGGTCTTGCCGTCCACACTCGCCGAGGAGTAGGAGATCGCTACCTTCGGCGTCAACTCGCCGGGAACGGGCGGAACGCGCATCGGATACGACCAGGTGAAATCACCAGAGTCACCACCGGTCTTCCAGGTGGCCGACGCCTTCAGGGAGGTGGCCTTGTAGTCGCCCTGGGAACTGTCGGATTCGGCGGAGGCGACCAGCAATGTCGCATTTTGCCCGGCCGCCGCCGTCCGCGCACTGGCGGTGGCGGCCGGGGCTGCCTCCACCTCGGCGGTCAGAGTCTTGGCGGCCGCGTTGTTGTCGGTGGTCACCGGCTCGCCGGTACGGCATTCCGGCTTGTCCGGTGTGGTCAGGGCGCATTGCGGCAACTGCGTGAGGCGTAGCCGCGCGCCGTAGGCGCCGCCGAACGCCTGCGCGAACTTGGAATAGTCGAGCCGTACCTTCGCCCGGCCCGGTGTGGTGGCGTCGGTGCGTGCCACCGTGAAGGCCAGGCCGTCCACCCCGAGTCGCTGGGTAGTCTGCCGGTCAAGGAGCTGCACCCGCACCCGGCCCGCTGCGGGCACCGCTCGCGCCGCGCGCAGTGGCTTGCCGGGCGGCAGCACCTGAATCGGAAGCTTGCCCGCACGTGTCCCGTCGTTCTTGCCGCCGGAGGGGACGTCGACCTCGGCGGTACCGGGGCTCGGCCATGCCGCCTTGGCCGCGGGCGCCGGTTGTGCCGGATCCTTCTTGCGAGGCCGGACCTTCAGGTCATGGCCCGGCACCGGCTTCTCATGGGAGGCGACCTTGGGACGGTCGGAGTTGGGCGGGTCGGCGAGCGCCGGCGACGCCGACAGCAGCCCGGCCGTCAGCACCACCGCCGTCGCGGCGGCGACCGTGGTCACCGTCCGGTGCGATCCCAGCACCAGCCTCTTGCGGCCTGCGTTCACGACGTCCTCCATCGCCACCGCCCCCGCCGGGACGGGAAGCGCACGATCAGCAGAAGAGAAATCGGCAAAGGGGTCGGTTTGGTCCGCTGCCCCACGCGCGTGGGGCAGCGGACCTGAGCGATTGCTAGGGGCCGTCCTCGGTGGGCAGTTCGATACCGCCGGCCAGCATCTGCACCTGTTCGGTGGTCAGCGCACCCTGGTAGGCCCACAGATCATCGACCGCATCGGACCAGTACTCGGTGCCGTTGCCGTCGGTCGCGCCGAACTTGGTGCGGCCCACCTGGAGACCGCCGTGGTCCTTCGCTTCGAAGGCCACGACTCCCTTTTCCTGCGACACGCCGTCGGCGGTCTGCTCCAGCTGCCCGTCGACGTACAGGCTGACCCGGTCGCGCAGCGCGTCGTAGACCACCGCAACATGCGACCAGTCCTGCGGGGTGAACCCGGAATGCGACGCCGTGAACGCCGGAGCGCCGGCGTCGTCGGAGTTGTGCATCACGACCTGCCAGCCGCCCTGCTCCTCCGGATCCTCGCCCGGCACGTAACGCAGCGCGAAGGCGTTCGTGGCGGCGCCCGGCTGGGAGAACACGGTGGCCGGCTGCGGCGGCCGCCCGGCGTTGCGGACCCAACCGGCGATCGTGAAGCTCTCGTCCGTCTCCACCACCGGGTCGGTGGTTTCGGCGAACGCCTTCTGCGCCGGATCCAGCTTCAACCCGGCGACCGACCCCCATTCCTTGAATCCCGCCGTGGGGTCGATGAACGCGCCGTTGTGCAGCACGAGCGCGGGCGCCGCACCGTTCTTGGTCTCACCTGAACCGTCCGTGTTCAAGAGCCACCGAGCCTTGAGGACGGGATGCTGGGTGACCATCGCCTCGGATTCCTGGTCACTCACGATCCGGTCGTAGACCCTGACGTCGTCGATCTGGCCCGCCCAGTGGTCGACCGGATTGCCGCCCCACTGACCACGTCCGATCTCCAGTCCGCCAGTGGCGAGCCAGCGTGAGGACACCTCTGCGCTGTCGGTGCCCCGCTCACCGTTGACGTAGATCCGCAGCCGTTTGGAGATGTCGTCGTACACGCCGACCAGGTGCGTCCACTCATCGGTTTGCGCGGGATCCTTGGAGGTGGCCTGGTACCAGCCCGGGTCATCGCTGTCCTCTGCCGTCCGGGCGAACACCCATCGGCCGGTCGCCTCGACGTACTTGAGGTAGAAGCCGCTCTTGGACGCACCGCGCACGGACACGGCGGTGAAGTTCCTCGTGGGGGACGTCGCCGTCCCGTCCGCTCTCACCCACGCGGACACCGCGAAACTGCGCAGGGTGTTGATCACAGGCCGTTCGGTCGCCGCATATTGCTGGGAGGTGTTGTCCAGCTGCAGTGCCGTATTCACCTGCCCCGGCGCTCCGAGGGCGGCTCCATTGTGGAGGGTCGCCTTCCATGGCGCGACCGGGCTGAACACCCCGGGGTTGCCCGCGGGTTCGTCCATGTTCCAGTCCGCCACCAGGCCCGCTCCCGTGGGGATTGTTCCCCCTGCAAGCTGCTGGGCCTGCGCGTCCGACAGGGCCTGGCTGAAGACCCGCACGTCATCGATCGAGCCAGGCCAGTGGTTCACGACGAAGCCGTTGTAGAGGCTCCGGCCGATCTGCAGCGTGCCGTGGGCCTCCAGCGGCGTGACCCCGTTCCTGGTCGCCCGGAGCTCGCCGTTCACGTAGAGCCGCGTCTGACCGGCGCTCTTGTCGTACACACCGATCAGGTGGCTCCACTGCCCGAGGGGCAGCGGCGCGTCGTCCGTCGCCGTCTGCCAGACGCCGCCGCCGTCGTTCGTATCGGTGGTCGGCCACTTGAGCACGGCGTGCCCGTCGGGCTCCATGCCCAGGTAGAAGCCGGCCTGGTAGGTGCCGAGCTGCGCCAGCAGGTCACCGATCTTCGTCTGGTCCGGCTTCGCCCACGCCGAGACCGTGAAGCTCTGCGTGGTGTCCACGATCGGAAGCGTGCTCTCGGCGTACCCGGCGGCGCCGTCCAGTGTCAGCGCGGTGCCGCTCTTGCCCTCTCCGCCCAGCGTCGCGCCCCCGTGCAGCCAGGCCGGCCGTCCCGGGCCGGTCGAGGTCGCCTCGGCCGACCCGGCGCCTTCGTCCATCGTGAACGCGGCCACGGGGTCGCTGCCGCCGTTGGCGAGGAACTCGTAGGAGACCGTGGAGCCGTTCTGGTTGGACGGGGCGAACGCCTGCACGGTCAGGACGTTGGGGCCCGAACGGGTCGGGGCGACCAGCACCTCCCGCGGCGCACCGTTCGTGGTGGTCACCGTCCGGGGCGGCTCGTCGTTCATCGTGATGACGTACCTGTCGGCGACGCCCTCGGAGTCGGAGATGGTGAAGGCGCCCGGCCGTCCGACGCCGCCGTGCCAGGCGTCATCGGCCGGATAGTCGGTCGACGTGATGGTCGCGTCCGCCGGGACCGCGGGGTTGTAGTAGAAGTAGCAGCCGGTCTGGGCACCGTCGTAGCTCCACGGGCCCCACTGCTCGCCGTCCCAGGCGCGCACACCCCAACCGATCTTGGTGTTCTGCGGGATGGTCGAGGGCAGCTTGATGGAGAATTTGCTACCTGTGGTCTTGGCCGGGGTCAGCGAGGAGGTCCATTTGGGGCCCCAGTCCGACCCGTCGGCCTTGTTGGCCCAGTGCAGGGTGAACTGGCCCTGCACCTTGTTCTTGTCCTCGGCGTCGGGGTCCTTGAGGTAGGCGTAAACGGTGGAGATGTCGTTGACCGTCTTGGCCTGCCCCGACGGCAGGCACTTGGTGCCCGGGTCCGCGTACATGGTGTCGGTGTCGGGCTGCAGCGGCGGGTTGTTGTACTGCACCCGCAGATAGGCGTCATCGGCGAACCGCTTCCACCAGTCCATCGTGGACTCGCTGTAGGCCCTGAGCCCGAAGGTGATCGTGCTGTAGCCCTTGTTCACCGCGTCCTGCACATGCGACCGCAGCTTGGACCCGCCGAACTCCACCGGCGTCTTGGAGCAGTACGCCACATCGCGGGAGGTCAACTGATCCAGCCACACCGACGAGGAGTTGGTGTTGTTCCACGTCGCGTAGGACTGCAGCGCCGTGGTGCGCCACAACTGCACCGAGGTCGGGTTGTGGCAGTCATAGGCGCTGGTCTCGTACGCGGTGAACTCCACGTTCTGGATGTAGCGGCCCTTGATCGACGGCAGCGGCATCCTGAAGAACAGCCGCTTGGTCTGGTTCTTCACACAGTTGGGGTCCTTGGCCACCTCGCAGCGGCCCACCCCCTCGGTCGACTTGCCGTCGAACTTGTAGTACGACTCGCTCGGCCAGCCCGAGGACACCATTCCCCAACTGGTCGCCTTGCTGGTCGTCCATACCGGATCGATGTACACCGGGTACGTGGTGTCCGGCGCCGTCAGCAGCTCCTGGTCCGGGGTGAGCGTGAGGCTCCCCTTCTCGACCGCCACACCCAGCCGGGCCGTCTTGGCGCCCTCGGCCGGGCCACCGGCCGGATCGGTTTCCGGGGCCGCGGCACGCGCCTGGGTCTTGGTCGGCCGGGCCTGGGAGGAGTCCCACATGCGCGGGGCCGGCGCCTCGAAGACCCCCGCACCCGACCCCGCGTCAGACGCCGTCAGCACCCCGCCCTGCCCCTGCCGGACGGTGAGATCGGTGGTCGACAGCGCCAGCACCAGCTTGGCCACCCGCGGGTCACGGGCGGCTTCGGCGGTCTTGACCACCAGGACGTGCGCGAACCCGTCCGCTCGCGCCCGCAACCGCAGATCCACATCCGGGCCGGCCACTCCCGCATACACGGCGGTGTCGCCGTCCAAGGTCGGCTCGGGTAGCGGCCGCGGCCAGGACAGCGCCAGCTTGTGACCGGCCCGGGTCATCCGCACCATCGGGCCGTCCCCGCCGGCGGAGAACCGCAGTCCCACCGTGGTGGCGGCCGGCACGATCGCGCCGCCGGAACGATGCAATGAGGTGTCGATATCGACCCACTTGCCGTCCTGGCGGGTGCGGATCGGCTGGATGTGCTGCTCGACCTCGATCCGGCCGTTGGGCAGCGCCCGCACCGTGCGGGTCTCCCCCCGCCGCGAGGTGATCTCCACCGGATCCCCGGACTCGCGCGCCGCGGCGACCGCCCGCCGCTCGGTCGCCGCCGCCTTCACGGCGGGCTTGGGCCCATCGGCGCGGGCGGTCGTTTGTGGTAAGGCCGCTACCGCCGGCACCTGCACCAATCCCGCGACCATTGCCAGCGCCGCCACCCGGGCCGTCCGCATCGGACGCCGACACGGCAGCCGACCGACGGCGGATGCACCACGACTTGCCGCACGACGCCCCATATGGACCCCAAAGGGATAAAGGGTTGTTAAAACGGCCTCAAGGTAACCCGCTGATCAACTTTGTTGAAGAGGGCAAGATCAAGCTTTTGGAGTGATCTAGATCACATCGAATCCGGTAAACCATTGCCGCCGATCCGGACGTCATCCTCTAATCACCGAACCCGCAAAGATCACCCTGGGCGACGCGGTGCCTCCCCAGCGACTTCTTCGAGCCGAATCGCCGCGTCCTCTAATCGATCTGATCGGGCTTTTCAAGAGCCATTGGCGGCCGCAATTGCCCGTGTCTCCACGGCCAGATAAGTCGCCCTTGACCCGACGCGAAATCAGGTGTACGGGGGTGCTGGTCAGGGTGCGGAGGGCGGGTCGGCCTTGTGGCGGCCGTTGGGCTTCAGCGGCGGGACCAGGCGGACGGGGCGCGACGCGCCGCGCGGCAGCGCGTGGCGGGCGCGGCGCGGCGCCGGGACCTCCGGCGGGTCCGGCTCGGCGGGGGCCTCAGGGGCGTCCTCTTCCGGCTGGGCGTGCGGCTCCGGCTGTTCGCGAAGATGCTCCTCGAACTCCACCGAATGCGCGGTCGGCAGCGTGATGATGCCGGGGTTGGCGTCCACGAGCAGGGTGCGGCGGCCGGTGGCGCCGGAGTGGGTGAAGACCATCGCGGTCGGCGGGAGCTCCTGCAGCTGCGGCGGCTCGATGAGCAGTTCGCGGAACCGCTGCTTGTCGGTGCGGCGGTCGGCGACCGTCCGGCCCCACGCGGTCGCGGAGCTGATGCCCTCGACGAGGACGGAGTCGTCCGCGGCGGGGGCGGGCAGCGGCGACCAGACGGGGTCGGTGAGGCCGTCGCCGCGGGGGCGCGCGAACGCGACCGTGCTGGCGTAGGTCTCCCCGGCGACGTCGAACAGGGCCTCCCCCGCCGCGTCGGTGATCTCGGCGACGAGCAGCGGCTGCCCCGCGCCGATGTGCTCGGCGGCGACGCGGGCGTCCTCGGGGTTGCCGAGCCGCATGAACCCGACCGCGGCGTGGCCGCGGCGCCCGAGCCGCTCGCGCACGTGGTCGGGGATCGACCGGTACATCAGGACCAGGCCGGTTCCGGTCGCCTCGCAGGCGTCGATGAGGCGGTCGAGGACGTCCCCGCGCAGCTTCTCCGCGCCGCAGAGGAAGAGCGTGTGGTCCCAGCGCCCGCCGGGCGGGGCCTCGCGGATGCGGTGGGTCAGCGCCGTCGTCACGTAGGTGCCGAGGATGCGGTTGGTGAGGACGCCGGCGCGGCGGTCCATCGACACGACGTGCAGCCTGGACGGCGGCAGGCTGACCGGCTCCGTCGCGAGCTTCTCCAGCTTGCGGAGCTGCGCCTCCAGGGCCCAGGCGCGGCGGACGACGATCCGGTCGGTGGCGTCCCGTCCGAAGAGCGTGGCGATGCGTTCGAGCTGCGCGTCGTCGAGCAGGCCCTTGCGGAGGTCGTCGCGCGGGTCGCCGACCTGGGCGAGGACGCGCAGCGCCGCCGTGATCCGCGGGATCGTCGCCTCCGGCCCGAGCACCTCGATGAGCCGCTCCAGGATCGAGTTGTCGAACGACAGGTCCCGGGTGCCGCCCTCCTCCTCGCCCGCGCTGACGACGAGGGAGAGCACGTCCGCGAGAGCCTCGGGGTTCAGGCCGCGCGTGACGTCCAGCCGGGGCAGGTCGGCCGGGAGCACCCACACGAGCGGGTCGTCGCCCCGGTCGGCGGCCAGCCGCAGCAGGTCGTGCGCGACCGCGCCCTCGGACAGGTCGATGACGGTGAGCCGGGCGCCCACCGCGAGCCGGGCCGCCCCCATGGTGGTGACGGCCGCGGACCATCCCGCCAGCGTGCCGCCCACGACGTCCACCCGGTCGACTCCGGGCGGGACGGCGACCGGGTACCACTCGCGCTGGCTCTCGTACGCGGCCCGCCGGCGCTCCCAGTCGGCCCGCGCGTCGGCGTAGGCCCGCTCGGCGGCCTTGCGCTCCCGCTCGTGCGCGGCCCGGCGGCGCTCCGCCGCGTCGCGCTCCTGCGCGATCCTCGCCCGGACGCTCCGCTCGTCCCGCCACAGCCCGCCGCCCGTGATGCCGAGGATGAGCAGGAACGCGAGCAGCGCCACCCCGACGAACGCCCACGGGATGATCCCCAGCAGGCCGCAGAGCAGGAACAGGACGATGAACACGACGGTGCCGCCGACCACGATCCGCAGCGGCCGGCCGGCCATGTGCTCGGCGGGCCGCCGCGCCGGGGGCGGCAGCGGAGCCCGCTCGGGCTGCTCGGGCGGGGCCGGGGGCGGCCCCGGATCGGGGTGCACCTGCGCGTAGCGCCAGCCCACATGGACGCGGTCGGCCTGTGTGAGCCGCGCCATCGCGGACCCGCTCGCCATCTCCGTCACGTCGAGAGACCCCTGGGAGTCGCGGAATGTATGGAACGCCTCGGGGTTGCCGGGTTCTGTTTCCTACAATCGGTTACCTGCACGATCCAGGGTAAAGACCTTCTCGCCTCCCCGCGCCTCGTTCAACAGAACAGTCCCCCCAAAGACCGGCTACCGCCGACATTTCGGACACCGCGCCCACCTGCGACAAGATCAGGCGCCCGAGTCCCGCGCTCTGACCACACCCGGCCATGGCGATGGCGGCGGGCGGAGAGGTCAGCCCTTGCCGCCCGCCTGCACGGCGGCGCGGCGGCGGGCCTGGCGGTCCTGGCGCCATAGCCTGCCGGCCTCCGCAGGATCCCCGTCGAACACCACCCTGCCCTGGCGCAGGGTCACACCGCGGTCGCACAGCCGGGTGAGCATCTCGATGTCGTGCGCCACGATCACCATCGTGCGGCCTTCGCCGCGCAGTTCCCGGATGCGCTTGAGGCACTTCTCCCGGAACGGCGGGTCGCCCACCGCCAGCGCCTCGTCGACGAGGAACACGTCCGGCTCCGTGTGCGCCGCGATCGAGAACGCCAGGCGCATGAACATGCCGGAGGAGTAGAACCGCACCTGGTTGTCCAGGAACCGCTCGACACCGGAGAACTCCACGATCGCGTCGAACTTCCGCTTGATCTCCGCTTCGGACATGCCGAGGATCGCCGCGTTCAGATAGACGTTCTCGCGCCCGGTCAGGTCGGGATGCAGCCCGGCGCCGACATCGATCAGCCCGGCGATCCGGCCGCGCACGGCGACCGTGCCCTCGTCCGGGCGCATCACCCCGGAGATCAGTTTGAGCAGAGTGCTCTTGCCCGACCCGTTCAGGCCCATCAGCGCGACCGTCTCGCCCTGGTAGATCGTCAGGTTCACGTCGTCCAGCGCGTTGAACGTCTCCGACAGGGACTGCCGCCGGACAGCGCGGATCGTCATCTCACGGATCGACCTGGCGTGCCGGAGGGTGAACCGCTTGCTGACCGAGTCGATGACGATCGACTCGGGCGCCGCGGGAGGCTCGGGCGACGGGGGAACGGCCATGCCGCTACAACTCCTGGGCGAATCGCCGCTGGACGCGCGCGAACACGAGGCTGCCCGCGAGGAACACGAGCCCGGCGACCGCGAGGGCGATCGCGGCGCGGCCGTACAGGTCCGGGGGGAAGGTGAAGTCGCCGTGCGTCCCAGGGAACCAGAACGCCCGCTGGAACAGGCTCACCGCCGACACGAGCGGATTCGCCAGGTACAGGTCCAGCACCCAGGACGGCGCCTCATCGCGAACGTGCCACCACGGGTAGATCATCGGCACCGACCAGGTGATGACGATCATCATGATGTCCACGACCTGCTCCAGGTCGCGGAAGAAGACGTTGATCCCGGCGAACAGCAGCCCGATCCCGAGCCCGAGGACAACGATGATCGCGAACCCGAGCAGCGCCGCGGCCAGTCCCCCCGGCGACGGACGCCACCCGTACGTCAGCGCACCCGCCAGCATGATCCCGAAGCCGGGCAGGAAGTGCACCAGCGAGACCAGCAGCGACGCGACCGGGAACAGCTCGCGCGGCAGGAACACCTTCTTGATCAGCGGGCCGTTGCCGGTGACCGAGCGGGTGCACGAGTGGATGGTCTCGGTGAACAGGTTCACCAGCACCATGCCGGTGAACAGGTAGATCGGGAAGTGCTCGACGTGGCGGTCCATCCCGAGGAAGACGCCGACCACGAAGAAGTAGACGGAGAAGTGCACGGCCGGGCGCACATAGGACCAGCCGAGGCCGAGCAGGGAGCCCTTGTAGCGGGCCTTCAGCTCCCGCCGGACGAGCAGCCGCAGCAGGTAGCGGTCCTTGAGCACGCGCCGCAGCCCGCCGTCGGCGCCCGGTGGGACGAGCGGCGGCAACTCGCGGACCGGGACCGTGCGTTCGCTCATTCGCCCGCCGACCCCGCGGCGTCGAACGTCTTCCGCCATGCCTCCGGCGACGCCAGTTCGTCCGCCGCCGCCCGGTAGCGGACGGCGAGCGCGTCCCACTCGCGGGTGAGCCTGGCGTGCAGCAGGCCGCTGCGCTTGAGGATGGACCGGAAGCGCTTCGGGTCCCGCTGGTACCAGGTCACCTTCGTGCCGTCCGCGGACGAGACGAGTGCGCTGTCGAACTTCGACAGCATCCCCCAGTGCTGGTCGAGGTGCGGAATGGCCGCCTGCGGGTTGCGCAGGGCCTCTTCGCTGACGGGGCCGAGGTGCCGGACGGCACTGCTCAGCGCGGTCTTGATGATCTTCGACCGGCCGTTGGGGACCCCGGGGTTGCGACCGCGCTTCGGCGGCCGGGCGCGCCGCACCTCCGGGAACTCCTCGATGCGCTCGGCGGCTCGCGCATCCGCGAATTCCGCCCGAATCCGGCGGACCTCCTTCACCTTGGTGACCATGCCCGCATGCAGGTGCTCCGGTCCCGACAGCACGTCCCGCACCGCCATGATCATGAGTTCCGCGGTGGAGTACTGCATCGCGAGCGCGTGCTTCACCGAGATGATGAAGCTCTCCTTGAGCAGGTTGCCGCCGCGCTCGTACGGCGAGTGCAGCAGCGCCGTCACCAGCCGGTTGCGCCAGTGGAAGTACGCCTGCCAGTCGATGCCGTCGTCCTTGTCCTGCCACGGGACGTGCCAGGCCGCCACGCCCGGCAGCGAGACGGTGGGGAAGCCGGCGGCCCGCGCGCGGATCCCGTACTCCGCGTCGTCCCACTTGATGAACATCGGCATGGACAGCCCGATCTTGCCGATGGTCTCCACCGGGATCAGACACATCCACCAGCCGTTGTAGTCGGAGTCGACGCGCCGGTGCAGCCAGGGCGTGTCACGCAGCGCATTGCCCTTCTCCGCGAAGTCGTGCTCCGGCCAGGTGTGCGCGGCCGGGCCCCACCACCAGCGGTACCGCTCGATCGTCTCGGCGAACGCGTGCAGCTGGGACCGGGCGAACAGGTTGAACATGTGCCCGCCGACGATCGTCGGCGTCTTGGCGTGATCGGCGAACGCGACCGCGCGCAGGATGCCCTCGCTCTCGGTCACCACGTCGTCGTCGAGCAGCAGCACGTAGTCGCTGCGCCCGGCCCGGACCGTCTCGTCCATGGCCCGGGCGAAGCCGCCCGAGCCGCCGAGGTTCCCCTGGTCGATGACCCGGAGCCGGCCGCCCAGCGCGGCCTCGGCCGCCGCGAAGTCCGGATGGTCCTCGATCCGGTCGGTGCCCTGGTCGACCACGAAGACCTCGTCGATGACGTCGAGCACCTCGGGCGCCCGACCGAGCGCGACGAGCTGGTCCACGCAGAAGGCGGGACGGTTGAAGGTCGTGATGCCGATGCTCGCGGTGCCCTGCCGCGGCGCCTGCTCGGCGGCGGCGCACCACTCCGCCCGCTCCAGCACCGCGCTGCGCTCCCCCGCCAGGACGTCGAACCAGTACCAGCCGCCGTCGAGGAAGGGCTTCAGCGACAGGTCGAAGCAGCGGTCCTCCCCCGTGTCGGAGTCCACCGTCAGGGACGCGACTCGGTGCACGTGCCCCTTGGCGCTGGAGCGGTAGACGACGACGGTCGCATGGCCACGGAGCCGGACCCGCAGGACGGCCTCCTCCACGTGGGTCCAGCGCCGCCAATACCCGGCGGGGAAGGCGTTGAAGTACGTCGCGAACGACACACGGCCGCCGACCGGGACCACGACGGTGCGCCGGCCTGCCTCATCGACCCGGCCGCCCGCCTCGGGGAACCCGGGTGCGGCCCGCACCGCGGTCTCCGCCGCGAGGGCCTCCGCGCCGCGGACCATGCGGCCGTCGATGTACAGCGGCAGTACGTCCAGGTCCCGGCTGACCGGCAGCACGACCCGCTGCAGGGTGCGCAGCGGGACGTCCGCCCGCGGACCGGAGGGGTTCGTCCTCGTCACTCGTCCACTCCTCCGCTGACCAGGCGGGCGCCGCCGGTGAAATGCGGCCGCAACCGGTTGTCGACCATGCTGAGCGCGGAACCGATCGCCATGTGCATGTCGAGGTACTTGTAGGTGCCGAGCCTGCCGCCGAACAGGACACCGCTCTCGCGCCGGGCGAGGCTCCGGTAGCGCAGCAGCATGGCACGATCGTCCGGCGTGCCGACGGGGTAGTACGGCTCGTCGCCGCGCGCCGCCGTCCGGGAGTACTCCCGCATGATCACGGTCTTGTCGCGGGGGTACCAGTCCCGTTCCGGGTGGAAGTGCCGGAACTCGTGGATCCTGGTGTACGGGACGTCCTCGTCGGCGTAGTTCATGACGGGCGTGCCTTGGAAGTCGCCGGTCGGCCGGACCTCCATCTCGAAGTCGAGGGTCCGCCAGCCGAGTTCACCTTCGCGGTAGCCGAAGTAGCGGTCGAGCGGGCCGGTGTAGACGACGGGGACCCGCCCGACGAGGTCGTCCCGCCGGTCGAAGAAGTCGGTGCCGAGCCGTACCTCGATGTTCGGATGGTCGGCCATGCGTTCCAGCCACGCCGTGTAGCCGTCGACAGGAAGGCCTTCGTACGTGTCGTTGAAGTACCGGTTGTCGAAGGTGTACCGCACCGGCAGCCGGGTGATGATCTCCGGGGGGAGGTCCTTCGGGTCGGTCTGCCATTGCTTCGCGGTGTATCCCCGTACGAACGCCTCGTACAGCGGGCGCCCGATGAGCGAGATCGCCTTCTCCTCCAGGTTGCGCGGGCCGCCGTCCGCCGATCCCTCCTCAGCATGCCGGGCGATGAGGGCTCGGGCCTCGTCCGGGGACATCGCGCGGCCGAAGTATTCGCAGATCGTGCCGAGGTTGATGGGCATCGGGTAGACCCGGCCCTTGAACGTCGAGAAGACCCGGTGCTGGTAGGGCGTGAAGGCCGTGAACCTGTTGGCGTACTCCCACACCCGCTGGTTGGAGGTGTGGAACAGGTGCGCACCGTAGCGGTGGACTTCGATCCCGGTCTCCGGCTCCGGCTCGCTGTAGGCGTTGCCTCCGATGTGGTCGCGGCGTTCGAGCACGAGCACCCGCAGACCCAGTTCGGCGGCGCACCGTTCGGCGACGGTGAGGCCGAAGAACCCGGCACCCACGACGACAAGATCGATCTTCACTGGACGGCGTCCATCTCCATGCGGGGTGACCGGGAGCACGGAGCCCTGGGCCCCGTATCGATATGCGCCTTTCGGGCGGATACCCGGCTAAGATACCGGCTGATCGATCGGCAGCGCCCAGGATCCCGAGGAACACAGTGGCGGCACCACCTACCGGCACGCCCGGGCCCGGCGGACGTCCGGTCGTATACCTGCACATCGGCGCGGCCAAGAGCGGCACGACGTTTCTACAGAATGTGCTGTGGCACAACCGCGACCGGTTGCGGGAGCATGGGGTGCTGTATCCCGGTCGCGACGACGCTGCGCACGTCAGGGCCGCGTTCGACCTCCGCGAGACGTTCTTCCGCGGCGCGTCGGATCCGCTCGTCCCCGGCGCCTGGCCGGATCTGGTCGCGCAGGCCCGTGCCTGGCCCGGCACGACGCTCATCTCGCAGGAGCTGTTCGCCCCCGCGCTGCGCCGGCATGTGGCGCGCGCACTCGACGACCTCGGCTTCGCCGATGTCCATCTGATCTTCACTGTCCGCGATCTCGCCCGGCAGATCCCCGCGCACTGGCAGGAGGACGTCAAGAACCGGTTCACGACCTCGTTCTCCGACTTCACCGCGGCACTGCGCCGCAAGGACCGCAACTCCGTCAAGGTCGCGCGGCTTTTCTGGGGGCTCCAGGACCCCATCGACGTCCTCGGACGTTGGGGCGAGCATCTGCCGGCGGAGAACGTCCACCTCGTGACGCTGCCTCGGCCCGGCGCCCCGCGCGACCTGCTGTGGAAACGGTTCTGCCATGTGGTCGGCGTGCCCCCGGAGAGCTTCGACCTGGGGGCGCCGTTCGCGAACCCGTCGCTGGGGCTGCCGGAGGCACAGCTCCTGCGCCGGCTCAACGCCTCGCTCGACCAGGCGACCTCCGACTGGCACTTCTACAACGACGAGGTCAAGCATCATCTGGCCCAGGACGTCCTCGGCGGCCGGACAGACTCCCCCCGCATCCGGCTGCCGGCCGAGGACCGCGTGTGGGCCGCCGAGCAGGCGGCGGAGACGATCCGCGCGCTCCGCGAAGCCGGCTACGACGTCACCGGCGACCTGGAGGAGCTGCGCCCGTCGCCCAGCGCGGACGGCGGGCGGCATCCCGACGACCCCGACTGGGCGGGCATCGCCGACGCCGGCGGCGACGTGGTCGAGGCGCTGCTGCGGCGGATCGCCGACTCAGAAGCGGAACTGGCTCGCCTGCCCGCGGGCGTCGGGACGCGGAAGGCGGACCAGATCGAGCTCCTCCGCGCGGACATCACGCGCCTGCAGAACCGGATCGACCGGTTGCACGCGGGTACCGCCCCGCTCGTCAGACGGGCCGCCCGGGCGCTGAGCGAGCGTCATCCCGCAGCCGCCCGCCTGCGGGAGGCGTACTGGCGGCTCCAATCCGCCTCTCCGCGGGACGGCGCGCCCGGACCGCGGGACACCGCGCCGACCGCCGCTGAAGAGACGAAGACGAGGTGACCGACCGGATGGACGAGACCCGGCCCGCGAAGGCCGTGTACCTGCACGTCGGCGCGCCGACCGCGGGCGGCGCCTTCCTGCAGAAGGCGCTGTGGGCGAACCGGCGGCGCCTCGCCGGACAGGGGGTTTGCTACCCCGTCGCCGGGCCGCTGGAGCAGTTCGGCGCGGTGATGGACCTCCGCGAGATGACGTGGGGCGGCCATCGGGATCCCGCTTGGGAGGGCGCCTACGACCGGGTGGCGGCGCGGGTCCGTGACTGGCACGGGTCCACCGCCGTGCTGTCTCAGGAGCTTCTCGGCGGAGCCGACGAGCAGCAGATCGAACGGGCCGTCACCGCGTTCGGGGGCGCCGAGGTGCACGTGGTGTTCGCAACCCGCGACCTCGGTACACAGCTCGTCCTGGACTGGCAGGAACAGATCCGGCACACCCACACCGTCCCCTTCGAGCAGTTCGTCGCCGACCTCGTCGAACACGGCATCGACGCCGCCGAGCCGTTCGGGCAGATGTTCTGGGGCCTGCACGACCCGGTCCGGGTACTGAGCGCGTGGGAGACCGCCGTGCCCCGCGATCGCATCCACGTGATCACGCTTCCGCGGTCCGGGGACGCCCCCGAACTGCTGTGGCGCCGCTTCTGCGACCTGACCGGCATCGACACCGGGCGGTGCGCCACGGCGGGGATCCCCGACGACCGGCCGCTGTCGGTGGTCGAGGCCGAGTTGCTGCGGCGGCTGAACGACCGGCTCGGCCCGGCGCTCGGCGGCGCCTACGAGGACATCGTCCGCGGCCATCTCGTCGGGCGGGCGCTCGGCGCGGGCGCCGAACTCGTCGGCCGGACGGCCATGGCCCTGCCGCACGAGCACGCCGCCTGGGCGTCCCGGCGCGCGGCCGAGGTCGCGGACGGCATTCGGGCGGCGGGCTACCAGGTGCACGGCGACCTGGCCGAACTGGCCCCCGCGCCGCCTGACGAGCAGGCGGTCATGCCCGGGAGGCTGCCCGAGCGGGACGTGGCCACGGCGCTGGTCGCCGTCATCGCCGACCTGCTGACCCAGCTCGCCGACGTGCGCGAACGGGTGGGCCTCGCGCAGCTGCACGCCGACCTCGCCGGCGTGCAGGACGGCCTCGACCGGCTCATGGAGGCCGCGGCCGCGCCGAACCAGGCGCTGCGGCGCGCCGCCAGGCGCGCCGGCATGGGCCGGTGAGCCCGGTCGTCGCCGCGGTCGTCGTCACGTTCCGGCGGCGGGCGCTGCTGACCGAGGCGCTGGAGGCGCTGCGAGCACAGAGCCGAGGCCCGGACCGGGTCGTCGTCGTGGACAACGCCTCCGGCGACGGCACGCCGGAGCTGGTCCGCGCCCGGTTCCCCGAGGCCGAACTGCTGGAGCTCCCCGCCAACACGGGCGGCGCCGGCGGGTTCGCGGCGGGCATCGCGCACGCGCTCGACGGCGGCGCCGACCTGCTCTGGCTGCTGGACGACGACACCGTCCCCGAGCCGGGCGCCCTGGCGGCGCTGCTCACCGCCATGGAGCCGGGCGGGGGCACCGAGGCACCGGTTCTGGCCGCCAGCCGCGTCGTCTGGACGGACGGCCGCGACCATCCGATGAACACCCCGCGCCGCAAACCGCGGGCGTCCTCCGCCGAGCTGGCCCGCGCGGAGGCGGTGAACGGCTACCCGATCCGGTCCGCCTCCTTCGTGTCGGTGCTCGTGGACGCGGACCGGGTGCGGGCGCGAGGGCTGCCCATCGCGGACTACTTCCTGTGGAATGACGACTTCGAGTTCACCATGCGGATCCTGCGCGGCCGGTTCGGGCTGCTGTGCCGTGACAGCCTCGTCGTCCACAAGACCGCGACGTTCGGTTCGACGGACGCCGACCCCGGCCCGCGCTTCTACTACGAGGTGCGCAACAAGGTGTGGCTCTTCACCCGGAGTCGCGCCCTGTCCCCCGCCGAACGCCTCCTCTACGGCGGTTCCACTCTGCGGCGCTGGGTCCGCACCTTCACCGGGTCCCAGGACCGCGGGACGTTGCTCCGCTGCCTGGCACGCGGGCTCGGTGACGGCCTGCGCAAGCGGCCCCGTCCCACGGGCGAGGTGCTCCGCAGTCTCGGCGACCGGCACGGGCGGGGTCAGACGACCTCGATGTAGTCAAGTCGGCCCGCTCCCGCGACCTGGCGGACAGCGAAGCTGTTGCGGCCCGCGACAAGGTCCACCTCCACCTCGGCCGTCCCCCACTCATCCGGCCCGGTCGCATGCAGCTCCACCGGCACGGCGGCGCGCCCGTTCACCGTCAGCCGCTGCGCGGCCGCCCGCCCGGACCGGTTCGCGTACCGGATCCGCACGGTGTACCGGCCGGTCTCGGGCGCGACGACGTCCAGAGCGACCTGGCAGCCGTCCTGCCCGAGCGGCGTGAGGGCCCTCCCCCCGGAGGCGCCCGGGATGCCTACAGCGCCGGCGCAGCCGCCGAGGCGCGCGTTCTCGGCCTCGTAGCGGACGGGGACACCGCGCAGGACGGGACGGGAGCCTTCCCAGCCGAGGCTCGCGACGTACATTCCCCGGGTCACCTTCGAGCCGCCATGGAACTCGAGGATCCCGTGGAAGACCAGATGGTCGCCGGCGGCATCCGTGACGACGCTCGCACCGCCCGGCCCTTTGACCTTCCCGCCGTAGGCGCCGGTGGACTGCACCGGCGCCGGCGCCTTCACGTACGGGCCGTTCAGCGACGACGCCACCGCGTACCTGGTCTGGTAGTTGGTCTGGAAGTACCACCCGGCGGAGTACATCAGGACGTACTTGCCGCCCCGGTACAGCAGGGCGGGCGACTCCACCAGGACGGGGTCGTCCGCGCCCCTGCCGATGAGCTTGCGGGGCGGCCCGGCCAGGTACAAGCCGTCCGGGCTCAGCCTCACCAGGTAGATCGCCGCCTTGCTGCGAGCGTCGGTCTTGTAGAGCAGGTAGCGGGCACCGTCGCGATCGATGAAGGACGACGCGTCGATGGCACCGCCGAGTTCCGCCGGGCACACCAGCGGGCCGCCCTCCAGGGGGATGAACGGTCCGGCCGGTGACGTCGACGTCGCGACGCCGATGCACTGGAGCTCTCGATTCTTCACCCGCGCGGAGAAGTACAGCAGGTAGCGGCCGTTGCCGGACCGGGGAGGCACCACCTCGGGCGCCCATGTCCGACCGGCGGCGGCCCACGCCGGCAGTTGCGCGAACCCGTCACCGGGCAGCCGCTCCCAGGGACCGGTGACCGTGGGCGCGATCTCGACCGGCATGTTGACACCGGCGTTGGTGCCGTAGGCGTAGTAGGAGTCCCCGGCCTTGATGACGGCGGGGTCGGCGAAGGAGCGGCGGATCACCGGCTCGACCGGGGAGTAGCCCGGCGCGGTCACCGGGGTCGCCGCTCCCGCCGGAGTCGGCGTCACCGGGCCGCCGGACTGGCCCGCACCGCCGGCCGAACCCGCCGCCCGCAGCCCGGGGACCAGGCTGACGGCGAGCATGATCAGTAGCGCGATGCAGCCCGTGATCGCCGCACCCGCGGCCAGCGGAACCACCGGACCGGTCGGTCGAAAGCTCACGGTCCTCCTCCCGGGACATCCCGCATGATGCCAATAGTCGGCAGCCGCCGCGAACCACCAGGGTCGCGGCAAGCCGGGCGTACACCTCGGTACGCTGCAACCCGGCGTATCTGATCAAGGAGAGGCGGAGTGGTCCGAAACCGGCGGCATCGACCGCCCTTCCCCCTTCTCCTCGCCGCTCTCGCCGCGGTGCTGCTCGGCGCCTGTTCCGGGGGTACGGGCAAAGACCGCGGCGACGGGACGCCCGCGAAGAAGAAGCCGAACATCGTGTTCGTGCTCACCGACGACCTGTCGTGGGACCTGATCCCCTACATGCCACAGGTGCGGCGCATGCAGGCGGAGGGGGTGACCTTCCAGAACTTCCTCATGGCCGACTCCCTCTGCTGCACGTCCCGGGCGACGATCTTCACGGGCATGTATCCGCACAACACCAAGGTGCGCACCAACTTCCCGCCGGACGGCGGCTACGAGGTCTTCCGGCGCAACGGCGGCGAGCAGGCGTCGTTCGCGCTCGCCCTGCGGAACGCCGGCTACCGCACCGCCATGCTCGGCAAGTACATGAACGGGTACAAGCCCCGGGACGGGAACGGCCGCACGCGCAACACGCCGCCGGGCTGGAGCGAGTGGTACGTCGCCGGGAACGGCTACCCGGAGTTCGGCTACGAGTTGAACGAGAACGGTCGCCCCGTCCGGTACGGGCACCGACCGCGGGACTACATGACCGACGTCCTCGCCGACAAGGGCACCGACTTCATCCAGCGCGCCGGCGGCTCCGGGCAGCCGTTCCTCCTGGAGATCGCGACCTTCGCGCCGCACGGGCCGTTCGTCCCCGCACCCCGGCACGCCAAGGTCTTCCCGGACGTGAAGGCGCCCCGGCCGGCGTCGTTCAATGAGGCCGACGTCAGCGACAAGCCGTCCTGGCTCCGGACGCATCGCAAACTGGGGCGCTACTGGCTCGACCGCATCGACGACTCCTTCCGCGACCGGGTCCGGATGGTGCAGTCGGTGGACGAGATGATCGGCCGGATCCGGTCCGCGCTGAAGACTCTCGGCCTGGACAGGGACACCTACGTGGTGTTCGGCTCCGACAACGGCTTCCACCTGGGCGAGCACCGGCTCGCCGGCGGCAAGATGACCCCGTACACCAGCGACATCCGCGTCCCGTTCGTCTTCACCGGGCCCGGGATCCGCGCGGGCGGGCGCGTGGACGCCATCACGCAGAACACCGACCTGGCCCCCACCTTCCTCGACCTGGCCCGGCTCCGGGTCCCCGGCACCGCCGACGGTCGGTCACTCGTCCCGTTCCTGCGCGGCACCGCTCCGCGGGACTGGCGTGAGATGGCGCTGATCGAGCACGTCAAGCCGCCGTTCTCCGCCGCGGACCCCGACCGCCAGGACTCCCTGCCGGGCTCGCCGGCGACGTACAACGCGCTGCGCACCGCCGACATGCTGTACGTCGAGTACGCCGACGGCGAGCTGGAGTACTACGACCTCACGCGAGACCCGGACCATCTCGACAACCTGGCCGCGACGATGCCGGCCGAGCTGCGGCGGCGACTGTCCGCACTGCTGTACTCCCTGACCCACTGCTCGGGCGTGAGCTGCGCGTCCGCGGGCCGGAGCCGGTAGCGGGAGGGACGGCACATGCAGCTCACCAGCCCGGCGTTCGTCGGTCTCGTCTGCCTCTTGGCGGCCGCGGCCCTGGCGGGCACGCTGTGGGCGCTGCCCAAGGTGGGCGGCACCGGCCCGCGGCCCCTCGGCTTGCGGGCGGCGCTCCTCCTCGGCTGCCAGCTCGTCATCACGCTGGCCCTCCTCACCGGGATGAACGCCTACTTCGTCTTCTACAACAGCTGGAACGACCTCCTCGGCAGGCTCGGCAGTCCCGTCGGCGTGCGGAGCGCGCAACCGGGCAAGGGCGCGGCGGCGAATCGGGCGCTCACCACAAAGGTCTCGCCGCTTTCCGCGGGGCAGGGGCTCCGCACCCCGAGCCGCGACGGCCGACTCGACGAAACGACGATCCCGGGCCTGCGGACGGGCCTGCGAGCGCCGGCGTTCGTGTACCTGCCGCCGCAGTACTTCCAGCAGCGGTACGCGAACCGCCGCTTCCCGGTGGTGCTCGTCCTCGCCGGGTATCCGGGGGACCCCCGCGGCATCATCGAACGCCAGCAGATGGTGAAGTCGGCGGCCCGGGACATGCGCGCGGGCAAGATCCAGCCGACGATCTACGTGATCACTCGCACGATGGTCGCCCCTCCGCGCGACACCGAGTGCACCGACGTGCCCGGCGGGCCCCAGGCCGAGACGTACTTCGCGCAGGACGTCCCGGCGGCGCTGGAAGCGACCTACCGGCTGACACCCGACGAGCATGGCTGGGGCGTGATGGGACAGTCCGCCGGGGGCTACTGCGCGGTCAAGCTCGCCATGCTGCATTCCGACCGGTTCGCGGCGGGCGCCTCGCTCGGCGGCCACTTGCACGCGCTCAAGGACGCGACCACCGGGGACCTGTACGCGAACAACCGGAAGGTACGCGAGCAGAACAACCTGCTGTGGCGGCTGCAGCACCTCCCGCCGCCGCCCACCTCGGTGCTCCTCGCGTCCAGCAAGGTGGAGCGGGGATACCAGCAGGCGCAGCGCTTCGTCCGGCTCGCGAAACCGCCGCTGCGCGTGGACACGCTGTTCCCCGACGAGGGCGGGCACAACTTCGGGACGTTCCGCCGGCTCACCCCGGAGATGATGCGCTGGATGGACGGGCAGCTCAGCGCACGCTAGCGGCTTGCGTCCTGTTTGCGCCGCTATCATCGCTGGCATCGCGTTGACGAGCGGGCGGACGGCCTGCGGCGAGCCGGGCGCACGACATGACTTCGACCCTCATGCTGGGAGAGCGGGTGTGACTGGAACCGGAAAGCCGGATGACGACCAGGCGGGTGAGCGTCCCGCCCCCGAGCGGCCGGACCAGGCACCGCCCCCGCCCCAGTGGCTGAACAGCGACGCGCGGGCATCCGGCCCCGTCCCGCTCCTCCCCGAGGACGAGCCGGAGCCGCAGGTGCCCGAGTCCGACGACGCGCACCGGACCGCGGTCATGGGCGCCACGCCCCCCGCCGACACCGAGGAGCCGAAGGCGGAGGCGGCGCGGCCCTCCCCTCCACCCGCCCAGGCCGCGCCGCCGGCGAGCACTCCACCGGCGGCCGCTCCGGTCACGTCCACCGACATCCCCGCGCCTCCGCCGTTCCCGTACGCGCAGGAGATCCCGGGGCGGCCCGCCGCTCCACCGGCCCAGAACCTGCCCGCGCCGCCGGCTCCGCCCGCACCCGCGCAGAGTCCCTCGGCGCCCGAGCCGTTCCCCTACGCCCAGGAGATCCCGGGACAGCCTGCCGCTCCACCGGCTCAGAACCCGCCTGCGCCGGCTCCACCCGCGCAAAGCTCCCCGGCGGCCGAGCCGTTCCCCTACGCGCAGGAGATCCCCTCCTCACCCGCGCTCCCCGCACCCCGTGCGCCGGAGCCGTTCCCCTACGCACAGCAGGTCCCGGACAGGCCCGCCGCCCCACCGTCCGCCGAGCCGTTCCCGCACGCGCAGCAGGTCCCAGGGCGGCCGGGGCCGGAGGCAGCCGGCCCGGCGCTGCCACCGCCGTTGATCGATGAACCCTGGCGGACGCCGCAGACCAGCGCCAACAGGCCCCGAAGAAGCGTCAAGAAGCCGCTGCTCATCGGCATCGCCGGGCTGGCCGCCGCCGCGCTCGTCGCGGCGGGCGGGTTCTTCCTGCTGACCGGCGGCGGTGACGGCGCCGCCGGCACCGCCGGCGGCGAGGTCGAGCTGGCGGGCGCGCTGTTCGGCGCGAACTCGGCCGGGACCACCGACGGCCGCGACCAGCGCCTCACCGCCGTGGCCGCGGCCGGCTCCACCGTGGTCGCGGCCGGCGGCGAGTCCGACGCCTCGGGGTCGCGCGGACAGTTCCTCGTCTCCACCGACGGTGGCCGCACCTTCTCGTCCGGCAGGGTGACCGGTCCCGGCGGCGGGGAGCCGCCGCCGAACGAGGTACCCCGGACGGTGGCCGGCTCCGCCAAGGGCTGGGTCGCGCTCGGCGGCCCCGACGGCAACGCCGTACTGTGGACGAGCCGGGACGGCCGGACCTGGGAGCGGCTCCCCGCCGGCGCCGCGCAGCCCTTCGGCAAGGGCACCCGCGTGAAGGCGGTCCAGGCCGCGCCGGACGGCTTCATCGCCATCGGATCCACCTCGCGCAAGGGCGACTTCAGCGACGCCGAACCCGCGGTCTGGACCTCCGCGGACGGCCGGACCTGGCAGATCAGGTCGGGTGGCAGGCTCGACCTCCCGGTGCGGAAGGGCGAGGTGACGCTGGTCACCGCCGCCGCTTCGGGCGGCGTCCTGCTGTTGGAGGGCGTGCACCGCCCGGACCCGAAGAAGCCCGCGCGCTCCCGGAAGGTGTGGCGCTCCGAGGACGGCGGCGGTACCTGGACCGAGTCGATCATCCCGGTGCCCAAGGGCGGCAGCCGAGGCATGATGATCGGCGGCGGCGCGAACGGCTTCCTCGCGGTCCGCGAGGTCAAGGGCGGCGGCCAGTTCTTCTCCTCGACCGACGGCAAGAAGTGGACGAAGGTCGCCAAGCTAGACGTCTCCGGCTACAAACGGGTCGAGGCGGTGCTGAGCGACGACCAGGGCTTCGCGGCCATCGTCGTCCGCGGGCGGGACAGGCTCGTCTCACGGAGCGCGGACGGCCGCTCCTGGAAGGACGCGGGGACCGTCCCGCTACAGCGCGGCACGACCGTGCGCGGCGCGGCGCTCGCCGGCGGGCAGAGCATCATGGTCGGCACGCAGGACGGCGACGGCGACACCGACGCCCTGCTGGCCGTGCACGATGGCAGCGGCGGAGACGTCCCCATCGACCTGTCCAAGGTGCCCGGCGCGGTCCGGCCCGATCTGGCGGTCACCTCGCTGGCGGCGAGCGACGGCAAGGCGGTGGCGGTCGGCAGCGCGAACGGCGAGGCGGCCGCCTGGACCTCGGCGGACGGCAGGACGTGGAACCGCGCCCAAGGCACTGGCGCCGCCCTGTCCCGGCCCGGCCCGCAGCGGCTGCTCAGCGTCACCAGCGGGCCCCAGGGCTGGCTCGCCGTCGGGTTCGACCAGGCCAAGCCGCGCCGGCCGCTCGTGGTGACGTCCGCCGACGGGACGAGCTGGCAGGCCGCCGACGAGTCGGAGGTGTTCAAGGCCGGCGAGCACGAGCTCGTTACCTACAGCGCGGCGTCGGGCCCCGCCGGGTACGTCATCGTGGGCGATGACGGTCTGTCCGCGGCCACCTGGTTCTCCCCGGACCTGAAGAACTGGACGCGCGGGACGGGCGTCGGCGGCAGCGGGTTGAAGGCGCTCCCGAACTCCAACCGGTGGCTGCGGTCCGTGGCGGGCGGGCAGTTCGGCTTCGCTGCGGCCGGGGGCCTGCGCGACCCCGCCGCCCCCAGGCAGTCGAGTTACCGGCCCGCCGTGTGGACCTCGTCCGACGGCAAGCAGTGGACGCTCAAGCAGCTTCCCCTGCCTCCCGGGGTCCAGGAGGGTGTGCTGACACAGATCAGCGCGAAGGGCGGCACGCTCGTGGCGACCGGCAACGCCCGGAAGGCGGCGGGCCGGATCGCGATCGGATACCTGTCGGGCGACGGCGGCCGCACCTGGAAGCCGGTCGATCTCCCGTCCCCGGAGGGCACGAAGAACCTTGAAGTGCTCAGCCTGACCGCGACCCCCGACGGGTTCGCGGCGGCCGGGACGAGCGGCTCGCCCGGGGCCGGCGACGTCGTGTCCTGGACGTCCGCGGACGGGGCGTCCTGGAAGGGTGCGCTGCTCGACGCCAAGGGCCTCTCCGGCGCGGGCGACCAGCAGATCACCGGCCTGGCCGCCTTCAAGAACACCGTGCTGGGCGTGGGGAGAACTTCCGGCCAGTCCGGCGAGCAGCCCGTCCTATGGAGCAGGCCCGGCTGATCGCGGCGCCGGGGACGCCGCATCGGCTCTGGCGGCATCGGCCTCTAGCTGCCAGGTGACGTCGGCGGCTCGGGCTGCGGCGTGAGAGACGAGGCCGTCTGGTCAGGGCGGCGGGCGTGGCGGGGGATGTAGGAGAGGGCGCCTGCCGGGGCGGTGCCGCCGGCGCGGTCGCGGGAGCGGTTGCGGCGGGCGCCGTAGGGGGCGACGACGGCGCGGTAGAACGGTTTGCGGATCATCGTGGGGACGAGGCGGTAGCCGCCGCGGACCATGACGTTGCGCCAGTACTGCGGCTGGGAGATGAAGCCCTCGCGGAGCATCTCGCGCTGCAGGCGCAGCTCGGAGCGGAGCAGTTCGCGGCCGCCGCGGCGCTCGTAGGCGCCCTCGCCGACGCGGTAGTAGACGAGGGGCTCGGCGACGTTCACCATCCGGGCGCCGTTCGCGATCATGCGGACGAACAGCCAGTAGTCCTCCATGAGGGGCAGGTCGCCGTAGCCGCCCGCGGCGGCGACGGCGCTGCGCCGGTAGACGACCGTGGGGTGGTTGAACGGGTCGTGGAGGCGCGAGTAGCGGGCGATGTCGGCGGGGTCGCTCGGCGGGATGCGGCGGCCGACGACGTCGGTGATGTCGGTGCCGAACTCCAGCAGGCCGGCGCCGACGAGGTCGGCGCCGGCGCGGACGAGCGGGACCTGCGTCTGGAAGCGGTGCGGCATGGCGACGTCGTCGGCGTCCATGCGGGCGACGATGTCGTGCCGGGACGCGTGCAGGCCGGCGTCGAGGGCGGGGCCGAGGCCGCGGTTCCGCTCCAGGCGGACGAGCTCGACCTCGACGGGGCTGCCGGCGACGAGGTCGCGCAGGCAGTCCAGCAGCGCGGGCGGGAGGGGGCCGTCCTGGACGAGGACCACCTGGTCGGGGCGCAGGGTCTGCAACTGGACGGCGCTGCGGAACGCGTCGCGCACATGGTCCGCCTGGTCGCCGCCGTAAACGGTCATCAACAGGGTGAAGGGCTCGGGCTGCATGCGTCCGTTCCAGGGGGAGCGTAGGCGGCCTGCGGAGCCCTGCGCGGGGGGCGGCTCGTCGGGCCGAGGTCGGGGGGATACATCTAGGCCGTCCTACTGAGGACGCTTTGAGGCGGTTGACGGTTGGCGCGGGTCAAGATACCGGTGTCGTGGGGCCGCATCAGGTCTGGGCGCAGATGTCACGGTCGGCCCGGATCTCGCCGGCCAGTTTGGGCATGGTCGGTTTCACCCCCCGCAGCCGGGCGCCGTCCGCGCCGATGACGAGGTACACGTGGCCGGGCTTGGCGGACCGCCAGGGCCGCGGCGGATGCCCCGGCACCGCGACCGCCAGGCGCGCGGCCTGCCGTTCGGCGCCCGCGCCGTACAGGATCGCGGTGCGGTCGTACTTCTTCTTGCTCGTGCCGACCTTGACGACCTGGAAGCCCCGCTCGCCGAGCTGCTCGGCGGTGCGCCCGGCGAGGCCCTCCATGGTGGAGGCGTTGTAGACGCCGACCCTCACCTGTTCGGGCGGGACGGGCTTCACCTTGTTCTGCGCGGGCACGGGGGCGGGCGCCGGCTCTGGGAGCTTGTCGTCCTCCCGGACGGCCTTGAACAGCGGCTCGGCGAGGGCCCGGTCGAACTGGACGCGGTACTTGTCCTGCGGGTACGGCTGCACCGGGACGGTGACGAAGCGGACCTTGCCGGCGCTCATCCCCCGCAGGGAAGCGGCGAGCTTCTGCATCACCGACAGCGTGAGCCTGTCGTCGGCCTTGATGGACTTGGTCGCGGCGGAGAGGAAGGCGTAGGTGCGTCCCGGGTCGGTGAGCATCCCCTTGTCGGTCGCCTTCTTGACGACCGAGGCCATGAACGCCTGCTGCCGCTTGATGCGCCCCAGGTCGGAGCCGTCGCCGAGGACGTACCGGGTGCGGACGTAGCCGAGCGCCTGGTCGCCGCGGACGGTCTGCCTGCCGGCGCGCAGGTGCAGCTCGGCCTTGGGGTCGTCGATGCGCTTCGGCACGCAGATCTCGACGCCGCCGAGCGCGTCCACGACCCGTTTGAAGCCGGCGAAGTCGACCTCGACGTAGTGGTCGATGTGGATCTTGGTGAGCCACTCGATGGTGTGCCAGGTGCAGGCCGGGCCGCCGTTGGAGAACGCCGCGTTGATCATCCCGAACTGGGCCGGGACGGTCGTGCCGTTCTTCCGCTTGCACGCCGGCATCTGCACCATCGAGTCGCGCGGGAAGCTGATGCCGATGGCGCTCTCCCCGCCGGGCGAGATGTGCAGCAGGATCGTGGTGTCGGAGCGCTGCCCGGCCTCGGCGCCGTATCGGGCGTTCTCGCCGGCGCGGCTGTCGGACCCTATCAGCAGGATGTTCAGCGAGCTGTTGAGCTTGGGCGGGCGGTTCTGGCCGAGCCTGCCGTCGACGTCCTCGCGGTCGATCTGGCCGTCCAGCCGCCGCCAGAACCCGTAGGCGGTGAGGCAGCCCGCGACCAGCACGACCGACAGGACGACCGACACGACACCGAGCACGCGCCACAGACGCCCCCGCACCGGCGGCTCCGGTGGCGGCGGGGCGTTGTCCGCGTAATAGACGCCGGAGGACGCACCAGTTCGCTGCATCCGTAACATTTCAGCACAGATTCGACACAGGCCACGCGGACCCCGGGAATCTCCCCGGCCCCCTCCCCGGCGCCCGGCCGCGGGGCCCTCCCCGGTGACTAGACTCCCGGACGAGATGAGCACCGTAGACGCGCTGACCGACCAAGCGATGGTCGTCCTCCAGGACCGGCCGGTCGTGCCGCTGAGCGCCTGGCTGAACAGGGCCCTCGGCGACTGCACCGACACCGGACGCACCCTGCAGCTCGTCACGCCGCTGGAGTCCCGGCTGACGCTGCCGCTGCGCACCGCCGCGGCCGGCGACTCACTGCAGTGGATCGTGCGCAACGGCGACGGCTACTACGAGGGCCTGACCGGGCGGCCGATGAAGTGGGGCGGGCGGACGTTCGTCCCCGTCCCGGAGGCCCGCGACTACGCGCCCGGGTTCACCACCCGCCCGACCGCGCCGATCGGCTCGCAGCTCACCCTCGTCTACCGGATCAGGCACGGCGCGGACGGCGACCCCGCCGGGCCGGTCGAGCGCCTCCTGCAGCTGCTCACCGGCAAGTACCCGGCCGGGCTCGGCCCCGCCGAACCGCTGGAGCACCCGTGGCGCCGCGACCGGCTCACCGAGTACGCGCGCGGGCGGCCCACCGGGCGGCTCGTCGTCGGCGGGGACGGGCCGCGCCCCGCCCAGGCCATCTGCGACTACGCGGCGGGCGAGGGCGGCGCCGTCGCCGAGACCACCACCGTCACGGTCGGCTACGCGCCGGAGGACCCGCCGCCCCTGCAGCACCTGCCGACGCTCGTCGGCGCGTTCGCCGCCGACCAGCCGATCGCGTCGCTGTTCGTGCAGCTCACCCCCGGCCGCGCCGACCTCACCACCGAGCCGCGCTGGACCGGCGCCCCCGCCCCGGTCGCGCTGGCCGTCGCGGGCACCGTGACCGGCCCGCCGGGCGTCCCCGGCCAGCAGGTCGGGCCGCCGCGCGCCCCGCTGACGTTCTTCCCGCTCGGCGACGGCCGCTCCCCGGACGGCTGGCAGCGGCACAGCATGCTCATGCAGCACCTCCAGTCGTGACCCGGCCGGTCGTGACCCGGCGGGCGGCCCCCGGCGACCCGGCCTGATCCGGACACGCGGGACGACCCGCCGCACACGGCCACTCCGGCGGATGATCTACCCGGAACGGATGATGTACGGTCCTGCCCATGGGGACGGCCGGGCAGCTCGACGCGCTTGAGCGGGCCGTCCGGGGGACGCTCGCCGAGGGGTCGTTCGAGTTCGACGGCGACGCCGCCGTCCTGCGGATCGAGGGGTCGCTCGTCCACACCGCCGGCTGCTTCCTCGGGTTCGGTGCGGGCGGCGTGGTGCTGCTGCTCGCCGGGGCCGTGCTGTCCCTCGCCGGGCTGCCGGACGAGGCGCGGTGGGCGCTCGCGCCCGGCGCCGGCCTGCTCGCCGCGGTGGCGTGCTTCCTGCTGCTGTGGCGCTTCACCCCGCTCGCCCGGCTGTGGCCGGACCTGGAGCTGCGGTTCGCCGAGCGGGCCATCGTGCACCGCCGCACCCGGATACCGTTCGGCGACCTGCGCCCCGAGCACCTGGTGTGGCGCACCGGGCCGTTCTTCCGCCGGCTCTGCGTCCGGCACCCGTCGCTCCGCAAGCAGCTCGCCGGGTTCTCCGGCGGCGAGAAGCAGCAGGCCGAGGAGTTCCGCAGGCGGCTCTGGGAGCTGATCTCCGCGCCCGACCTGCCGGGGGTCCTCGCCCACGGCGGCGGCCTCACCCCGGTGCAGCGCTGGATCATCGGGGCGGCCGCCCCCTACGGCGCCGTCAACGGGTTCCGGGTGGACCGGCTCGGCGCCGCGCCGGGCGAGTCCGCCGCGGCCGCCGACCGCCGCACCGCGCACGACCTGCTGCGCGACCCGTGGGGAGCCTACGACCTCGAACAGCTGCTCGCCGCCGCCAACTGGCTCGTCCAGGACGGGCACCGCGCCGACTTCGCCCGCGACGCCCGACTCGCCGCCCGGCCCCCGGCCGCGCGGGAGGAGTACGGGAGGCTGCTGCGCGAGGTCGACGGCCTCATCGCCGCCGACCGGCTCGAACCGCCGTTCGTGGAGCGGCTGATCGAGCTGGTCCGGGTCCGGTACGGGGACGAGGGCGGCGCGTACGCGCGGCTCGTCCCGGCGCTGCTGCGGGACGAGCCCGGCGCGGACGCGAGCGAGGAGGGCGCCGAGCTGGCGCACTTCCTCCACCGGCTGTTCAACGACCGCGGCCACGCGGCGGCGGAGCTGCACCGGCTGAAGGTCCTCGCCGACCCGGCGCTGCGCGCCGGCGTGGGGCGCTTGCTCATCTGGGACTACGGGCGCGCGCTGATGCTCTACCGGTGGGGCCACATGGTCGGGTGGCTGACCGAGGAGTACTGCTGGGAGCGGATGCTGCCGCTGGCGATCGACATCCAGCGGCGGTACTCGTCGTGGCGGGACATGTCCGCCTGCTACCTGCAGGGGCGGCTGCTCGGGTCGGGCGGCGGCGGGAAGGCGCAGGCCGAGTACGAGCGGCTCGTCGAGGAGCTCCACCACGAGCCGCGCAGCCCGTGGAACCTCGTCCCCTGGGACCTGGACCTCACCCGCGACTGGCCCTGACGGCTCAGCCGATCACACCGCCCTGGTAGGCGGCGCCGCCCGCGTCGCCGGCCGGGCCCGGGAAGCCGCCCGATCCGCCGCCGGCCCGGCCCGCGCCCTCGCCGCCCTGGTCGTACGCCCGCCAGCTGCGGGCCGGGGCGTCGGCGGCGCCCTCCGGGTACACCATCCCGCCGAGCCAGCGGACGAGGGAGTCGGCGAACTTGCGCGCGACGCGCATCGCGTCCGGCAGGTCGGCGGACGCCCGGACGTCCACCCACCAGACCGGCTCGGCGACCCGGGCCGCGAACTCCGCGCCGAGCAGCCGGCCGATCTCGCCCTCCACCGACACCTGCACCGGGTCCTCGATGGAGACGAGCAGGCGGCCCTCGCCGTCGTGCAGCCGCGTCGGCTCGGGCTCGCCGCCGCGCAGCTCCAGCGGCTCGCCCATCGCGATCATGCCGTCGGCGATGGCGTGCACGTCGGGGCGGCGGCGCACCAGCGCGACCAGGTCGCTGCTCATCGCGCCACCCCCGCGGCCAGCGAGCGGGAGAACACCTCGTGGACGACGCGGGTCACGGCCGCCCGCGCGGCGGCGGAGATGCGGGACATGTCGAGCGAGCTGCCGGTCGCGAGCTGCCGGTCGTACGGGACGAGCACCACGGGCAGCCCCCACGCGGAGAGCATCTGGTGGGCGCGCTGCAGGTCGGCGCCCACCTGCGGCGCGTGCGACACCATCGCGATGACCGTGCGCGGCAGGAGCGTCTGCTGGTTGCTCGCCGCGAACCACTCCAGCGCCCCGCGCGCGCTCAGCGCGCCGTCGACCGTGCCCGGGGTGACCAGCACCAGGCCGTGCGAGTCGGCGATGACGCCGCGGTTGACCTCGGTGAGGATGCCCGCGCCGCAGTCGACGACCGTCGCGGCGACGTACCGGCTGACCGCGCCGAGCGCGGTCTGGAACGTCTCCAGCGTGAACTCCCCCGCGATGCGCCCGCCGCGCGTGGACGACAGCACGTACAGGCCGTCGGGGGTGCGGGTCAGGAAGCGCTCCGCCTCCTCGAACGTGTGCGGGTTCTGCGCCGCGAGGTCGAACAGCGACAGCTGCGAGTGGACGCCGAGGCGCAGCGGCAGCGACCCGAGCTCGGCGTCGGCGTCGGCGGCCAGCACCCGGTCGGCGCGGTGCCGGGCCAGCTCCGTCGCGAGCAGCGCCGCCATCGTGGTCTTGCCGGCGCCGCCGCGCACGCTCGCCACCGCGATCTGCCGCGAACTCGGCACCGGGCGCTGCATCAGCTCGGCGAACGCGGCCCGCTCCCGGGCCTCCCGCGCGCCGCCGCCCATCGCGTTGCGGACGCCGCGCCCCACGCGGCGGGCGAGGGGGTCGCCGTGCTGGTTCCGGCGGACGAGGTCGTGCGCCGGGATCTGGTGGCCGCCGGGGGTCTGCTCCTGCGGGACGGGCTGCGCGGGCGCCTGCTGCTGCGCGGCGGCGCTCGCGTCCGCTCCCTGGGCGGCGCCTTCGCCGGACGACGGCACGGCGCCGAGGACGGGGTTGACCGCGGACTCCCAGTCGAAGTCGGAGTGGACCAGGGGCTCGGCCTGGTTGGGCTGGGCCTGGTTCGGCTGGGGCTGGGCGTCGTGCTGGGGCTGGGCGTCGTGCTGGGCGGGGTCCTGGGCCGCCTGCTGCTGGACCGCCGCCTGCTGCTGGGCCTCGTGCTGCGCCGCCTGCTGCTGCGCCGGCTGCTGGGCGAACACCTGCTGGGCGGCGGCCTGCTGCGCGGCCGCGTGCTCGGCGGCGGCCCGCTCCGCGGCGGCCTGCTCGGCGGCGTGCCGTGCCGCCGCGTGCCGCCCGGCGGCGTCCGGGGCCGGGTGCGGGGACGTCTCGGCCTGCGGCTGCGCGTCGGGCAGCAGCGGGGCCGGGGCGTCGGACGCGGCGGGCGCCTGCTCGGCGGGCCGGGCGAACGGCGGCGCCTCGGGGGCCGCCGGCGAGGCGGCCGCGACGGGCTGCGGGACGGGCTGCTGCGCGGGCTGCGGGGCCGGCACCGCGGACGGCTGCCGTTCCGGCGCGGACCGGGGCGGCGCCTCAGCGCCCCAGGACGCCTCGGCCTTGCCGTGCGGTGCGGCGTCGAGCCGCTCTAGCCCCCGCCGCGACACACCGATCTCGCGCAGCACCGCCTGCTGCCAGCTGGAGTCGGACACCTGCCTCCCCTCTCACCGGCCAGCCTACGAGACACTCGTCGCCGCACGCACCGGGACGGGTGCGCGACCCGTCCCCCACAGATTAGAAGTCCTACGGTCCAAGGGTTTCACCGGCACGGGGGCCTGCACAGGGAAATCCACCATGAATTCCCCTGAACCGTCCGCGGGTTCCGCGGGTCTTAGTTCACACCCCGCCTGTGACACCACCCGGGAGTGACCATGAACCCCCCACCCTGGCCCGGTCAGCCGCCCGGCGGGCCCGGATTCCCGCCGCCCCCCGGCCCGCCGCCGCTGCCCGGCGGCCCCGGCTTCCCGCCGCCGAATCCCCGGCGCGGCGGTGCGCTGGTGCCGCTGCTCATCATCGGCACGGTGCTGGTCCTGGCCGTGATCGGCACGGGCGCCTTCCTCGTCCTCGGCGGCGATGACGACGACCCGGCCCGCACGGCGTCGCTGCCGTCTGCGTCGCTGCCGGCCGCGTCGCAGTCCCCGGCCGGGGGTCCCACCGACGAGCCCACGGCGGAGCCGACGCCGACCAGTTCCAGCGGCGGCGCGGTCGACCCGGCCGGCGTCCTCACCCGGACGATCCGGACCGCGAAGGGCAACACGTTCACCAGGGCGGGGACCCGCACCGAGTCGTGCGAGACCCGCGCGAACTCCGTGCTGCTGCCGGCGCTGCGGCGGCACCCGTGCGTGGGGGACATGTACTCGGCCGTCTACGCCAACCCGTCCAAGCAGATCATCACGGCGGTCTCGATCCTGAAGTTCGCGAGCCCGTCGGACGCGGCCCTCGTCAAGGGCTACACGAGCCGGGAGGGCTGGCCGAAGCTGCTGACGCCGTCGGTCGCCAGCGGGCTGCCGCAGCCGAAGGCCGACCCGGCGTACTGGACGCGGACGTGGACGCAGGGGTCCACGGTCGTGTACGCCCAGTCGTACTGGTCCAGCGGCGGCCCGACCGGCGACCGCACCGGCAGCGTCTTCGCGACGGCGGGCGAGCTCGGCGTCGAGGTCGTCAACACCCTGCTGTGGAGCGGGTGAGCGCCGGCGAGCGGCGGGCCCGCGGGGCCCGCCGCGCTTCCCGCCGCGCTCCCGGCCGGTTCGTCAGCCGTCCTCGCCCGGCTGCCGCCCGGCGTCCCGCCGGCGCGCCTCCTTGCGGGCCATCGCCGACTCGTACGCCGCCAGGGCGCGCTCCCCGCCGGGACGCAGCTCGAACCGGATGCCCCGGTCGCCCTCGTACGGGTTCCGGTGGTCGAACCCGCCGCGGTAGATCTCGTCCGGTATCCGCTCGGGGAAGGCTTCGCAGTAGGGGATCCAGCGGTCGAGCGATGTCTCCGCGCCAGGGTTGGACCTCTTCTGCAACCGCACGCAGGCGTCACAGATGTTCGGTCTCCTGCGCATCGTCCGCCACCCTCCAAGGTCGAACCACCGGTCGCCGCAGTACTGCAACCCGAAGTGTTCCATACGCCCGGCCCGGCGCGGCGTCCGCCGCCCATCCCGGCCTTACCTATCGTGCGATACCGGTTGCAAAATCGGTCTTGAAAGCCGTATAAAATGATCAATCCCTGTGTGTCTGTGATCGTGCGCGGTCGCGGGCTCTTGCAAGCTCCCGACGAACAGAGGGGTGCCTGTGCGCGCTGAATGGCAGGCGCATATCGACGAACTCCTGCAGACCTACCAGGAGAAGCGCCGGCAGATCGCAGACATGCAGTCCCGGCTGGAGGCCATCGAGGCCGAGGCGGAGGCCGCCGACGGCATGGTGCGGGTGAAGGTCGACCGGCAGGGCCGGCTGACCTCGCTCGAACTCGACCCCCGCGTGCAGCGCAAGCTCGGCTCCGAGCAGCTCGCCGAGTCGATCCTTGAGGCCGCGAAGGACGCGCAGGCCCAGGTCGCCGACCAGATGCGCGCGGCGATGCAGGGCCTGGTGCCCGAGGGCGCGGACGAGGGCGGCGGCTTCGACATCACCAAGGTGCTGCCGGAGCGTCCCGACGACTTCGAGGCGATCCGCGAGCGCCTGGGGATCCCGCCGCGATGACCTACGAATACCTGGAAGTCGACACAGAAGAGCTGAAGCGCGCGGGCAAGGGCTTCCACGACGGCGCCAACCAGCTCAAGGCCATCTACGACCGCCTCAACTCGGCGCTCATGGCCGAGGGCGAGTGCTGGGGCACCGACGAGACCGGCAAGACGTTCGCCGAGGGCTACAAGGAGCCGAGCACGCAGGTCCTGGAGTCCTTCCCCAAGCTCCAGAAGGGCCTGGACGGCATCAAAAAGGGCGTCGACCAGATGGCCAAGACCTACAAGCAGGCAGAGGACGCCTCCAGGCTGAAGTGAGCTGATCCGTGGGTCTTGAAATCCCAGAACCGGTCCAGTGGCTGTCCTGGATCATCGGTGCCGACTGGCCCGAGGGCGACGAGACGGCGATGCGCCGGTGCGCCGAGGCGTGGCGCACCGCCGGCACCGAGATCAACGAGCTGATCGAGGACCTCAACCAGACGGCGTCCGACGTCCGCGCCGCGCTGGACAGCGGCGCCGCCGACGAGTTCGGCAAAAGATGGGACCAGTGGGTCTCCACCGACCCGCAGATCCTGACGAAACTCGTCGAGTCGTGCGGCCAGCTCGGCGAGACACTGGACGGCGGCGCGCTCGACATCGAGTACGCGAAGTACATGTTCATCGCGCTGCTGATCGTCACGGCGATCGAGATCGCCTATCTGATCGCGGCGGCCTTCGCGACCTTCGGCGCGTCCACCGCGGCCATCCCCGCCGTGGAGGCGGGGGCCCAGGTCGCGTCCAGAACGATCTTCCAGCGGCTGCTTGAGTGGCTGAGCCGGCGGTTCCTCGGCGCCGTCCTGAAGGGCGCCCTGGTCGGCGCCCTGGAGGGCGGCGGGCTCGACCTGCTCGTCCAGGGCGTGCAGATCGCGCAGGGCAACCGGGACGGCGTCGACTGGAAGAAGACCGGCTCGGCCACCCTGGACGGCGCGATAGGCGGCGCCATCTCCGGCGGCATCGGGCACGGCATCGGCAAGATCCCCGGCGTGAGCGAGACCGCCGACACCGCGCTGGGCAACATGGCCAAGGGCATGGTGCGCGACGGCGTGTCCGAGGCCATCAGCGGCGTGGCCGGCACGGTCGCCACCGCCGCGATCCACGGCGACCCGCTGACCTGGGACGCCATCGCCAAGGGCGCCACGTCGGGCGCGTTCGGCGGCGCAGTCGGCGGCGGCAAGGACGGGCTCAACGACTTCAACTCGCACGTGCCCGGCACCAACACCCCGACCCCGGACACTCCCCCGGCTCCGACGCCCACGCCGACGCCGGACCCGAGCCCTTCACCCTCGCCTTCCCCGTCCCCCTCGCCGTCAGGCGGGGGCGGTGACGGCGGCGGAGGCGGCGGCTCCAACTACGGCGGCGGAGGCGGCAGCGGGGGCGGCGGTGGCGGCTCCCACTCCGGCGGCGGAGGCGGCGGAGGCTCCTACTCCGGCGGAGGAGAAGGCGGCGGAGGCGGCGGCTCGCACACCGGCGGAGGCGGCGGAGGCGGCGGCAACCGCATCGCGACGCTGCTCGGAGACACCGGCGGCGGTGGAGGCGGAGGCGGCGGCGCCTCCCTGGCCTCCGCGACCCCCGACGGCGGATCGCCCTCGGGCGGATCGAGCGGCGGCGGCCTCGGCGGGAACCCGGCCGCGTTCGGCGGCTCGTCCCCGTCCGGCGGCGGTTCCGCGGGCGGCGGCCCCGGCGCCGGCGGCCCGGTCGGCGGCGGCCCGACGGGCGGCGCGGCCCCCGGCGGCGTAGCCCCCATGGGCGGCGGCCCGGCTCCCGGAGCCACCGCCCCCGCGGGAGGCTCCACCGCGTCCGGCGGCTCTTCCGCGTCCGGCGGCTCCCCGTCGTCCGGTGGCAGCTCCTCGTCGTCGGGCGGGTCCTCATCCGGCAGCGGCTCGTCCTCGGCGCCCGGCCGCGGCGGAACACCGTCCTCGGCCCCGTCTTCGGCCGGCGGCGGCTCTTCGTCCGGGGGCGGCTCGTCTCCGGGCGGCACCAGCGCCGGCGGCGGCTCCGGAAC
>NZ_JBIQHY010000021.1:14853-21579 GCF_044508335.1 Actinomadura sp. | reverse complement strand
ACGCACGACGGCCCCTCCACGACGCACACCGACCCGTCCACCACGCACGACGGCGCGTCCGACGGCGCCCCGTCAGAGCACCCCGCCTCCCCCACCCCCGGCGACAGCACGCCGGCTCCCGGGGAGAGCAGGCCCGGTTCCACCTCTCCCGAGACACCGCACGGAGAGACGGCACCGCACAGCAGCACCCCGTCACCGACTCCCGGTGGCGAGACGAGCGCTTCCACCACGCCCGGCGGCAACGGCTCCACACCAGGCGGCACCTACACGACACCTCCCGCCGGCTCAACGTCCGGCGGGACGGCGAGCGGCACCACTCTCGGCGACAGGACCGCGCCCCGCGACGGAACCGCACCTCGCCCCGAAACCGCACCCGGCGATGGAACCGCCTCGGCCACCGCCACGCCCCCGGCCGGCGGGACCACGCCCTCCAATGGGAGCACGTCACCCGACGGCGCGACGCCCGGCGACGGGACCACGCGTCCCAGCGGAGCCACGCCCGGCGACGGCGCCACCGCACCGGCCGGTGGAGGCACGCCCGGCGACGGCTCCACGTCCGGTGGGTCCACGCCTGACGGCGGGTCCGCGTCGGACGGGTCCACGCCTGGCGGGTCCACGCCCGGTGTAGGCGAGACGCCGGCTCCCGGCGCGAGGGGCACGAGCACCGCCTCCGACTCGGAGCCGCGCGGCTCCGACGGGTCCAACGAGGCTCAGGACGCCATGGCGCGGCCCGAGGACGGCTCCGGCGGGCAGCCGGCGGGCTTCATCGCGCCCATGCCGATGCCCATGGGCGCCTTCGGCGGGCCGGCGGGGACCGCCTCCCCGGGCGGTGTCTCCGGCGGCCCCTCCGGCGGAGGCCCGGAGCGGACGCCCAGTTCCCCGTCGTCGTCCCGTCCGGAACGTTCTGCGGACGGCGGCCAGAAGCTGGAGTCTCCGCGCCCCAAGCAGGAGGCGAAGCCGTACGAGCCCGCCGACCCCGGCTCGCAGCCGCAGCCGTCCCCGGTCGAGAACGTGGACGGCGACGGAGTCGTCCGCAACGAGCAGTCGCCGCCCGCCGACGCGGCGCAGCCGGACGGGGACGCGCCGCACAAGAAGGAGGCGGCCGACGGCGGCGCACCCGACGACGGCACGGCTGCCGACGACGGCACGTCCCCCGGGGACGGGTCGGCGGACGAGGCTCAGCAGCTCGCGGACGCGGAGCAGCAGGCGCGGGACATCCTCGCCCAGTTCGGCGACGACGCGCCCACCGTGGACTTCACGTCCAGCCCGATCGACCCCGCCGCGGCGCACGAGGTCAACAACGCCATCCAGCAGCTCGCGGCGGACTACCCGAGCACGATGCGGGGGCTCACCCACATCGGCTCCGAGGACTTCAACCAGTCGCTCGGGCCGGGCAACGACGACGTCCTCGCCTACGCGACCCCCGAGTCCAGCAGCCCCGGCATCTACCTCAACGACGAGGCGTTCGCCGACAACGCGCTGCGGGCCGAGGACGGCGCCGATGAAGAGGCGACCGGCTTCACCGTGCCCGGCGGCGGCTCCACCGAGGGCGTCTTCACCCACGAGTTCGGACACCACCTCGGCGAGCAGCTCCTCAACAACCCGCACATGCTCGCCGACCTCAACCAGGCGGTGTCCAACGCGCTCGGCGTCCCGTACGACGCGACCCAGCCGCACGACGCCGCCACGCAGACACGGGTGGAGAACGCCCTGTCCGGCTACGGGTCCGGCGACCCCCACGAGATGATGGCGGAGGCGTTCACCGAGTACCGCCTCGCCGAGAACCCCCGTCCGCTGGCGCAGGCCATCGGCCAGGTCATGGACCGCCACCTCGGCGCCAACGGCAACAACACCCCGGCGCCGAACACCTCGAACAACGCCGGCGGGAGCTCCACCCCGTCCTCGTCCCAGACCCCGGACGGCTCCACCTCTCCGGACGGCGGCTCCCAGGGCCAGCCCCACCCGAAGGAGAGCGGGCCGGGCTCGGACACCTCTCAGCCGAGTGACGGCCGGCCACGCACCGACGACGCCCCACCGCTCGGCGAGGACGGACGCCCCCGCACCGACAGCGACCAACCGCGCGCCGACGACGGTCGTCCGCTCACCGACAACGAAGCACAACCCCGAACGGACGAGAGCCAACCCCGCGCCGACAACGACCAACCGCGCGCCGACGAGGGACGTCCACGCACGGACAACGAGCAACCGCTCGGCGAGGACGGACGCCCCCGCACCGACAGCGACCAGCCGCGCGCAGACGACGGACGCCCGCGCACCGACAACGAAGCGCAACCGCGAACCGACGAGGGCCAACCCCGCGCGGACGACGGACGACCCCGCAGCGACAACGACCGGCCGCTCGGCGAAGACGGACGCCCCCGGACCGACAGCGACCAGCCGCGCGCCGAGGACGGTCGTCCGCGCACGGACGACGAGGGACGACCGCGTACTGACGGCGAAGACCGGCCCCGCGCGGACGACGGACGCCCGCGCACGGACGACGACGGGCGGCCGCGGGCGCGGGACGGGCAGCCGCACGATGACTCAGGCGGGCAGCCGCGGCAGGACCCGCCGGAGGGTCTGCCGGAACGCCTGCACGACGCCTGGCACAACAGCGCCGAGACCCCGGCGGGCCGGGCCCTTTACGGGCCGGACGAGCCGCACATGCGGGGCACGGCGGGGATGGTGCCGCCCGACCCCGCGGGCAGGTTCGTCCTCGACGCGCACGGCAACCGCGACGGGGTGATCGTCGGGGACCGGCCGATGAGCGCGGCGGACCTCGCGGCGATCGTCCGCAGCGACCCCAACTGGAACGGGCGCGACGTCCTGCTGCTGGCCAACAACAGCGGCGACGGGCGGTTCGCGGCCGATCTCGCCCAGGAGCTCGGGGTCCGCGTCACGGCCCCGCGGGGGGCCGTCGACCTCAACGCGCACGGCAACCCCGAGTCGACGGGCTGGACGGTCCACGACAGGGACGGCAGCGAGGTGGCGCCCGACCCGGTGCGCCGCTTCACCAGCGACGACGAAGGCCAGTGGTACGGCGACAACCGCCTCGGGCACCAGTTCCAGAACCTGCCGCCGCACCTGCAGAACGCGCTGGTCCAGTACACCGTCCAGTCGATGCCGAACGCGTTCCTGCGGCCCGGCGCCGACCTGCCGGGCTTCCTGAACCACATGCAGGGCGAGCACAACACGGCATGGGCGCTGGCCAACATGAACGGCGGCCGGTCCATGCCGACGCTCGACACCCTGAACCAGTGGGCGGCCAACCCGAACCTGACGCCCGAGCAGCGCGCCCTGGTCGACCACGTGCTGTCGGCGGACGAGCCGGGCGACCGGCTCCGGCAGATCGGCGACAACGCGCGCTACTGGTCGTTCCTGCACGACTACTTCGGCGAGCCCCCCACCGTGGACGCCTTCAACAGGCGCATCGGCGAACTCGACCAGGCGTTGAACCAACGCCTGCCGGAGCCGGTGCAGACCGAGCGCGGCCTCCACGACGTGAGCTTCATGCGCCTCCCCGACGGCACGCCGCTCGGCGGCGGCGACGCGCAACTGCTCGTCGGGTCGATCCAGACGGAGCCGGCGTACATGTCGACGTCGCTCGGGCGCGAGCCCGCCGTGGTCGACAACCGCCCGTTCAGCTACCGGATCCACATGGACCTGCCGGAGGGGTCGCACGGCGTGTGGATGGGCGGCAACAGCGCCTATCCGGACCAGCGCGAACTCGTGCTCCCGCGCGGCACCCGCTACCAGATCACGAGCGTCGACACCAACGCCCGCGACCTCAACGGCAATCCGATCGTCGAGATCCGCGCCACCGTGATCCCTCCGGGCGCCCCGGACCCGGGGCCGCTCAACGCGGGCGGCGCGACCGCTCCGCACCCCGGCACCGGCAATCCGGCGTACGCCGGGCCGCCGCCGAACCCCGGCCCCTCCCCGCACGCGGGCCCGCCGCCGCACTCCGGCCCGGCAGGTCCCGGCACGTCCGACCCTGGGCCCGCACCCCGCTTCCGCTCCACACCGCCCGCCGACCCGGGCTCCACCCCGTCCCCCGGGACGTCCGACGGCGGCGCCACGCCACCCCGTCCCGGCAGCGACGGCCCCGCGGCACGCACCACCGGCGAGACTGCTGAACCGCCTGCGCGCGGCACCGGCGAACCCGCCACACCCGTTCCAGGGGAACCGGCCGCACACAGCAGCGGCGCGCCCGCCGCACGCAGCACCGGCGAACCCGGCACCCGTACCACCGGCGAACCCGCCGCACACAGCACCAGCGAACCCGCCGCACGCAGCGCGGGGGAACCGGGCACACGCAGCACCAGCGAACCCGGCACACGCGGCGCTGGCGAACCTGCGGCACGCAGCGCTGGGGAACCGGGCACGCACGGCCCTGGCGAACCTGGCGCACACGGCAGCGCCGAACCCGCCGCGCGTGGCGCTGGGGAACCCGCCGCACATCGTGCCGGCGAAGGCGGCGAGCCCGCTGGGCGCGGTGAGGACGCCGCCGCGCGCGGGGACGATGCGGCCCCGCGCTCCGACGACGGCCATCCCCGCGACGAGGACGGGGAGGCCCATGACGGAGACGCCGGGGAGACCCCGCCCGACGGGCTTCCCGATCATCTGCACGATGTCTACCGGGGCAGCCACGAGACCCCCGGAGGGCGCGCCTTCTACGGGCCCGGCGAAAGCGCCATGCGGGACCTCGCCGGGCGGGTGCCCGCCGATCCCGACCGGTTCATCGTCGACGGTCACGGCGACGCCGACGGGATGCGGGTCGGGAACCGCCGGCTCAGCGTCGACGACGTCGCCGACCTGATCCGCAACGACCCGAACTGGAACGGCCGCGAGGTCATGCTGCTGTCCTGCGAGACGGGCGACGGCCAGTTCGCCGCGCAGCTCGCGCAGCGGCTCGGCGTCCCCGTCACGGCCCCGCGCGGGCTCGCCTGGTCGGACTCCGACGGCAACGTCTACGCCTCGTCCGGGCGTCCCGGCGAGGACGGCCGGACGCGTCCCGACCTCCCGCCGAACGGCGGATGGCAGACCCACCGGCCGGACGGCTCCACCACCCCCGCCGGGCGCGACGGGTACGCCCCGGGTCATCCGGTGTCGGACGCCCAGTCGGCCGCGGTGCGCCCGGGCGACGGCGACGAGACCCGCGGCTCGCCGGCACAGCACCCGTGGAACCCGCCGCAGGTCGACAGAGCCGCCACCCAGAACCACCACCTGCGGCCAGGTGAGCACGCCGCGGACCTCGACTATCCGCCGCAGGAGGGCCGCCACCGCATCCTGGCGCTGGACGAGGACGGGCACCCCGTCCTGGACGAGAACGGGCAGCAGATCGTCCGGTCGATCGTCTACACGAACGCCGACGGCCAGGTCACCCACGTCACCAACCCGCAGGCCGAGGGCGAGCCGGCGGCGCTGCGGAACCCGAACGAGAACATCGACCTGACCCAGCCGAGGCCGGGCGTCGTCCATCAGATCGACTTCGGCCGGGGGGATCCGCACGTCTTCACGGGCGAGGACGGCGGACAGTCGCCGGCCGCCGCGCCGTTCGACCCGCCGACCCGCACGGCCGACGGCGAACCGCTGAACGACGTGACCGAGCGCGGGTTCGATCCCGCGGGCGAGCCGTTCAGCGCGCGGCAGCCGCTGGAGCCGGACTCGCGGATCGCCGTCTACGACAACGACGGCAACCTGCACGGCATCTTCTGGACGGACGGCGACGGCAACATCACCCACGTCCGCACGTGGTACGGCGACCAGGACGGCGTCGCCAACTACAACGGCGAACTCGGCCTGCTCACCCACCAGGACGACGGGGTCCCGCTCCCCAACGTCAACTACATGGTGGAGCCGCGCGAGCGCTTCCAGAACCTGGACCCCGCGGACTTCGATCCGGTCGACGCCGTCCGCCGCGGCGACCTCGGTGAGCAGAGGGACCCCGGCGAGGACGGGCTTCCCGATGCCGACGACCCGAGCGGCACCCCATCGCCGGCCTACCGGGTCGAGCCCGGGACGTTCCTCTTCCACACCGACGCCAACGGCCAGGCGGACATGGCCACCGGACGCCCCGACTACGACGCGGGCGGCAGAAGCCGTTACGGAGTGCAGACACACGTCGGGCGCATGGGGAACGACGAGTATTCCGGTCCCCGGTTCAATGGCGGCCACATTTTCGGACACCAGGGGGACGGCCCGCGGGAGCGGATCAATTACTTCCCGCAGTGGAATGTCGAGAACCAGGGCAAGAACGCCCATCAGGTCACCCGTCCGGAAAGCTGGTACGGCCTTGAGGAGCAACTGGCAAAGCTCCACAAGGACGATGAGAACAACATTTTCGTCGACCGGTTCGAGTTCTTCGCGGAACCGAACCACAACGACACGGGCGGGCTCGCGTACACCCCGCAGGTGATCCACGCACGCTGGGCGCAGACGAATTTCAATACCGTCCCGCCGACCACGACCGTCCACTACCGGACGTTCTACAACCTCCCGCCGAACCACCTCGGCACATCGGCCGCGACGCCCGTCAATCCGGACGGCTCTCCGAAGGGCCCGGCGCGCCCGTTCGGCTGGGCGGAACCGGCGTCCCGGTCGGCGGGCGAGCCTCCCGAGCCGATGGCCCGCTCGGCGGACCCGACTCCCCCGGACGGCGCCGCGTCCCGCCCGGAACCAGCGGCCGGCGAGCCCCGCCCGGACGGCGAGCCCCGCCCGGACGGC
>NZ_JBIQHY010000021.1:3779-14753 GCF_044508335.1 Actinomadura sp. | reverse complement strand
CCCGGAACCAGCGGCCGGCGAGCCCCGCCCGGACGGCGAGCCCCGCCCGGACGGCGAGCCCCGCCCGGACGGCCAGGCCCGCCCGGACGGCGGTCCGCACTCGGATGACGCGCCCCCGCAGCGCGCGTCCGACGAGGTGATGCGGCAGATCCACGACGACCCGCGGGTCCGGGAGATGCTGGACCGGGCCGGAGAGCCGCTCGGCGAGCAACTGGCCGCGCAGCTGCGCGACACGCTGCCGAACCACCCCGAGCTGGCCCGGATCATGGCGGGGCGGGAGCTGAACGACCTGGAGACGTCCCTCCGCGATTCGCTTCTCGCTCGGCCGAAGACGCTGAACAGCGTCCTGAGCCACCCCGAGGCCGTCGGCATCCTCGAAGGGGCCGTGCACGACGTCAACGAGCGCGGCGCGGAGGCGATCCTCGGCGGGGACGGGGTGAAGGCGCAGCCGACGCCGCTCACCCCCGAGCAGGAGCGGATCAGCCGGGACCTGGCCGACGCCGTCGTGAACGAGCGGCAGCCCGGGGAGAGCCTCGAACCGCGGGTCGCACCCGACCAGCCGGACTTCGACCTGTCCAGGGTCGACCCGGACCTGGGACGCGACGACCCGTACCTCAACGAGTACCTGGACGGCCTGTACGACGCCAAGCACGAGTCCGAGGCGCTGCTGCACGCGCTCGTCCACGACCCGGAACTCACGGAGATGGGGGCGGACCCGAAGCTGCGTCCGGGCGACAAGGACCGGGTCCGCGCCCTCGACAAGATCATTGGCGACTACGGAGGGGACGCGAGCCGCCTGAACGACCTGCTCGGCGCACGGATCCAGTTCCGTTCCGTGGAGGGGCTCTACCAGGCGCTCGGCAGCATCCACCGGATCGCCGGCGAGCACGGCGTGCAGATCACGTCGGTTAAGGACCGGATGCAGAACCCGGTGCCGAGCGGCTACCGCGACGTCCAGCTGACGATCCGGATGCCGAACGGCCACATCGGCGAGCTGCGGCTGCACCTGCGCTCGATCGACGACGTCGCCTCCTACGAGCACTCCCTGTACGAGGTGCGCCGGGACCTGCCGAACGTCGCGGAATCCCAGAACCGCGACGTCACCCGTGAAGAGGCCGCGCTCGACGAGGCCATCAAGCAACGCGTGATCGGCCGTTTCCAGGAGGCCCTGGACGAGGCGCTCGCCGGCCCCGATCAGCGCCCCGGCACCGGCGGAACGACCGGCACGCCACCGCCGGACGACTCGCCCCCGGGCTCCGGCCCCGACCCGGACGACGGTCCGCCGCCGTCCGGCAATGGCCCGGCTCCGGGCACCGGCCCCGCCCCCGGCGGCGCGCCGCTTCCCGACAGCGCTCCGCCCAGCGGCGACGGCCCGACCCCCGGCAGCAGCCCGGCTCCGGGCAGCGATCCAGGTCCGAGCAGTGGCCCGGTGCCCGGCCACGGACCCGTCCCCGGCGACGCACCGGCATCCGGCAACGGACCAGCGCCAGGAAACGGGCCGTCCTCCGGTAGCGGGTCGGCGCCGGGCGACGGTCCTGCGCCGGGGGACGGGGCGGCGGCTCGGCTGGCGGGGGCAGCTCGGCCGGATGTGGCGGCCAAGTACGGCTGGTACTCCGAGCCCTCACCGGCGACGCCCGCGCACGGGCCGGGCACGACGCCCGCGCACGGGCCGGGCGCCGAGCACGGCGCCGGCGACGTCCAGCGGCACTCGGACGAGTCCCCGCACGACCGGGACGGCGACGGTACGGGCGACACCGAGTCAGGTACGGGCGACACCGGGTCCCCGGTGCCGGGCGATCTGCCGGAGCACCTGCACGACGTCTTCCGGGACAGCGAGAGCACCCCGGCCGGGCGGTCGTTCTTCGGTCCGGACGAGACCGCCATGCGCGACCTCGCCCGGCGCGTCGCGCCCGACCCCGACACGTTCGTGGTCGACGGGCACGGCGACGCGGACGGGCTGCGGGTGAACGGGAGGCGGCTGAGCGCCGACGACCTCGCCGCGCTCATCCGCAGCGACCCCGACTGGGACGGCCGCCGGGTCATGCTGCTGTCCTGCCGGACCGGCGAGGGCGACTTCGCCGCCCAGCTGGCGCAGCGGCTCGGCGTGCCGGTGGTGGCGCCGCGCGGCCTCGCCTGGTCCGACTCCGACGGCAACGTGTTCGCCTCGTCCGGCCGCACGGACGCGGACGGGCGGCAGCGTCCCACCTGGCCGCCGGACGGCGGCTGGGACGTGCACCGCCCCGACGGCACCGTCCTCGCCGGCGACGACGCCCGCCCGCCCGGCCACCCGCAGGGCGACGCGGGGCCGCGCGACCCGCACGGCGAGCCGCCGGACGCGGAGGCCCGCGGGCTGCGCGACTGGCTGCGGCCGGAGGGCCGGACGGACCCCGACGGGGTCCACCGGTTCGACACCGACCGGCAGGGCGAGCGGTACGGCGAGAACCGGCTCGGGCACGTCTTCCGCCACCTGCCCGAGCCGCTGCGGCGCGCCGCCTGGTGGTACACGCGGCAGTCGATGCCGAACCGGTTCCTGCGTCCCGGCGGCCCGGACCTCGGCGCCCACCTGAACCGGCTCGCGTGGTCGGAGTGGTCCGCCGTGCAGCTGCACCACCTGAACGGCGGGCGGATGCCGACCCGGCTGGAGGAGATCGTCCGGCTGCGGAGCCGCACCGACCTCGACCCGCACCAGCGGCAGCTCGTGGACCGGCTGCTGGCGCCGCCGCTGACGTCGGTGACGGCGCGCCTCGAACAGCTGCGCGCCGACCACCAGGAGCGGCACTGGCTGCGCCAGTACCTCGGCGAGGAGCCGACGGAGCAGGCGTTCTGGCGGCGCATCGCCGAGCTTGACCAGGCGCTGAACCAGCCGCTGCCGGAGCCCGTCCAGGCGGTGCGCGGCCTGTCCGACCTCAACTTCCTGCTCGGCCGGGACGGCCTGCCGCTGAACGGGCGCGACCCCGTCGCCAACCTGGTCGGCACGGTGCAGACCGAGGCCGCCCCGATGTCCACGTCGCTCGGACGCGACCCGGCCCAGGTGGACGGGCATTCGTTCGGCAACCGGGTCCGCCTGGTCCTGCCGCCCGGGAGCCGCGGGCTGTGGATGGGCTCCGCGAGCGCGTTCCCCGACCAGCGGGAGCTGATCCTGCCGCGCGGTACCCGCTACCAGATCACCAGCGTCGTGCACACCGGATACGAGAGGGTCGTGCTCCGCGACGGAACCTCGGTGCGCCGCCCGACCTACGATGTAGAGGCCGTGGTAATCCCGCCGGCTCCGCCTCCTCCGCCCAGGTCAGGGCCATGATGGGCGGACGTCGATGTGAAAGGTGCGCGCGAGATGAGTGACCTGCCTCCCCCGTGGGACCCGGGCGCTCCCCCTCCCGTGCCCGGGGCGCCGCCGCCGTTCCCGGACGCCGATCCGCTGCCGCCGCCGACCCCGTCGTACGCGCACTGGACGAGGGAGCCGGTGATCTACTACCGGGTGCGGCTGAACGGCCGGGTGATCGGCTGCCTGTGGGGGTCCGTCCGGCACCGGGCGGCCGGGTTCCTGCTCGCGCCCGACGTGTCGGAGACCGAGATGTTCGCCGCCGACTACTGGGAGGACCGGCTCGCCGAGGCGTACGCGGCGGACGTGCCCGCCGCCGAGGCGGTGCGGCGGCTGAAGGGCGCCGCCGAGGACCGGGTGGGCGGCGGCATCCCGGCGGACGAGGCCGAGCAGGAGGCCCCCAGCCTGCAGGCCCTCCACCAGGTGATCGCGCCCGGCTACCCGGTGCCCGCGGGGCCGTCCGTCCAGGACGGCAAGTTCGAGGACGGGACGCCGGCCGACCGGTCGCAAGGGTTCGGTCCGCTGTTCAGCGTCCTGCCGCCGACCTACCCGGAGCAGACGTCCGCGCCCGTCCGCTACCTGCCCGTCACCGTCCAGGGCGATGTGGTGGGGTATGTGTGGGCTTCGGTGGACGGCGCCGCCGCCGGCTACCTGAACCGGGAGGCGGCGGGCACGGCGGGCGAGGTCGCGGCCGGGTTGTGGAAACTGCGGTTGAGCGACGCCCACCGGGAGGGCGTGCCGTCGCTGGAGGCGCTGCGGCGGTGCGCGCTCGCGCCCGAGGACAGGCTGTCGGGCGTCATCGGCCGGGACGCGCGCGCGCAGGAACTTCCGGGCCTCGACGCGCTGCGCGAACTCGCGCGCCGGTAAGGGAGCGAAGTGGCTGAAGAGTATCCGCAGTACTACGCCTACGAGGGCAGGCCGGTCGTCTTCGAGGAGGCTCCCGACGGCGGCGTGTCCGTCTGGGCGCTCTCCTACCGGACCGGCGAGTTCGAGCGCGACAAGTCGTACCTGCGCAAGATCTGGTTCGGGACGACCGCCGACATCGAGACGCTGACCCGCGACGAGTTCGTCCAGCGGGTCGAGGAGGTCCGGGGGCGGAGGCTGCGCGGTGAGGGGCCCGCGTACGCGCTTTACGAGACCATCAACGGCATCGAGGACGCGGCCCGCGCCGTGCCCCGCCGCCTCACCCCGGAAGAGCGCGCCCTCGTCCACACGCTGCGCCTCCGCGCGCACGACCTGTTCGAGGCGGAGCTGCGCGAGCAGGGGCGCCAGGGGACGCCCGGGGAATCCTGAATGGCCCCTGAAGAGCTCCCGCCGGTCCCGCAGGACGAGCACGAACTCGTCGGGCTGCTCCATCCGGAGAGCGCCTGGACGTTCGCGTGGGCGCGCCGCGTATTGCGCGACTTCGCCGGCGAGCGGGTGTCGCGTTTCCTGGTGGGACGGCTCGAACCCGGCTGCTGGTCGGTGCTGCGCGGGGACGGGGAATGGCTGGCCGTCCGCGTCTCCGGCGAGGCGGCGGCAGAGACCGCGCCGGCGCACGTCGCGTCCTTCGAGTCGGCCCAGGACGCCGTCGCGTACGCGGCCGGCGGGCTGATCGTCGATGAGCGCGTGACGATCCACGGCGATCTGCTGCGGGAGCAGGGCGTCCTCGGCCACGTCTGGGACGAGTCGGAGGGACGGGTCGTCTGGAGGCTGCTGGACGAGGGAGAGCGCCTGGTGGCGGCCGCCCGCGATGAGGAGCGCCCCCGGTACGGGGAGTCCTGCGTCCCCCTGGACGATGTGCTCGCGCACCCCGGCGGCTACCACGTGATCGAGCGGACCCCCGGCCCGGACGGCGACCTCTTCCTCCGGGAGCACGATCTGTTCACCGCACATGTCCGGAGCCGCCTCCCCGGCGATTTCGGCGCGAGCACGGGGCAGGTGCTTCCGGAGAACACGCTTCTGGACAGTTACGCCGAGACCGACGAGCCCTACCTGTTCACGTTGGACACGCCGTTCGAGCGCCGCGGGCTCTACAGGTCGGGCAAGGACAGGGTGCGCAAATTCTTCGTCGTCCGGCGCCCCCTCACGGTGCATCCGGGTTTCCCGGTGCGGAACACCACCGTTCCCACGGGCCGCCGCCGCTCCGGAGGGCCGTCCGAGCAGGGGCAGGGCTATCTGCTCCCGCGTCCGATCGCGGAGCTGCTCGACGCCGGTGACATCGCCCGGATCACCGAGTCGGAGACCCTGCGCATCTACCGGGAACAACGCGGTCAGGGGCGCCGGGACGGCTGACGCCCATCCGGCGAGGAGGTGAGAGCAGTGCTGAGCATGGCCGAGCAGGACGCGCGCCTGGACGAGATAGCGTCGCTGCTGCTCCATCTCGCGCCCGGCGGCCTGATGTCGATGAAGTTCACCTATTGCGCGGTGGGCACGTCCTACGAGCAGGCCGTCATCCCCGCCGGATTCGAGAGAACCGAGTCGCTGATCCCGGACTCCGGGGTCCTCCCGCTGCTGCGCGACCTCCGATCGCAGATGTACGTCGAGGGCGACGGCACCTGGCTGGAGATGAACCTCACCGTTCACCTGCGGCCCGGCACGACCTCCCTCGCGGACGGCGGCGTACCCGCCTGGGAGGTCAGGTTCCACAGCGTGGACGAGATCGCGTTCATGGACCGGATCACCCCCGCCGCCGCGGCCGAAGAACTGCGGATGTTCCCGCAGGAACCGCACCGCGTCCCCGGCTGGATGGCGGACCTGGCGGCCGTCCAGGAGGCGGCGGACCGGTTCGACCCCGGCGCCTTCACGCCCCAGCGGGAGGCGGACCTGGCGGCGGCGCTGCCCGGCGGGCTCGGCGGGCTGTTCGAGAAGGCGCACGCCAGGCTGCGCGAATACCGGATCGCCGAGGCGGCCGACCAGTTCCTGATCGGCCGGCTCGCGGACGGGTGCTGGTCGATCGTCCATCTCCCGCCCGCCTGGCTGGCCGTCCGCATGGACGGCGGCGAACCCGTCGAGCGGCGGGCGTTCGCCGACCCCGCGGCCGCCGCGGCGTTCGCGGCCGGCGCCGTGCTCGCCGAGGCGGGCGCGGAGGTGAACTCGTCGGTCCTGGCAGGCGCGGGCGTCCTCAGCAGGACCAAGAGGCCGCGGGACGGAATCGACGCCTGGCGGCTCGATACCGCCGCCGGCAACGGCACCAGGCAGATCCGGCGTTCGATCGCCGCCGAACGGCCGCGCGGACCCGCCGCCCGGGGACGCCGCTACTTCGAACTGCTGCCCCTCGACAACAGGCCGGGCGGGTATTTCATCGTCCATCCGGGCCCGGCGCCCGCGAGAGGCGACTTCGTCAGCACCCACCAGATCTTCGAATGGCACGTCGGGAATTCGCTCCCCGAAGCGAGCCCGCCGCGACCGGCGCCGCAGGAGGAGACGGTGCTGCAACCCGGCATGGAACTCGACACCTACGACGGCGACAACACCGGAACCCTTTTCACCATCGGCACGCCGTTCGAACGGCGGCAACTGCACGGCTACCCCGAGGACACCCCGCTCCGCACCTACCGGGTGCTGCGGCCCCTCCGCGCGACGGTCCTCACCGGCCTGGACGCCCGCACCGTGTACCGCCCGGGCGAGCGGGGCCCGAAGAGGCTGCCCGACGAGCGCGGCCGGGCGTTCGACCTCGAACGCTCGATCAGGGACCACGTGGAGTCCGGCGACCTGACCGAGATCAGCGGCCCCGGCGGCGACCCCGTCCCGCCGCGGGACCACCGGGACGCGGGGGGCTAGCCGTGGCCAGGAGAGAACCCGTCCGGCTCGTCCCGCCGGACGTCCCGGCGCAGGAGCCGCGCCCCTACGACGAGGACCGCCACACGCGGCTCCTCGACCGGCTGAGGCAGGCCCTCGCCCGCATCGCGCCGAAGGACTGGAAACGCATCGACGTCAAGATCCTCATGCTGGCGGACGTGTGCGAAACCGATCTGGTAGTTGTGAAGAAGAACGACGCCCGGCCATTGGTGGAGCCCGTCCCCGAGATATTCGAGACGGCCGCGGAAATACGGTCCATCATGTACCGGCAGGACGAAGGGACCTGGTTCGGGATGCGGTTCATGATGGACCCGCCCGACGCATACTGGGTCGCCTACAACCGCACGTTCGACCCGCTGTGGGATCCGCCGCCGCCCGCCGGGGAATGGCGGCGCGACCTCGCCGTCTTCCCCCGCGCGGAGAACGCCGTCCCCGAATGGCTCCGGGCGCGGCTCGCGCCGCCCGCCGCGCGCCCGCCGGACCAATAGACTTGCGCGACGAGGAGAGGAGCAGCGACGCGATGACCCAGCCCCCCGCCGAGGTCCCGGTGCCGCCGCAGGAACCGCGGCCGTACGACCGGCAGCGCTACGAGGAGCTGACGCAGCGGCTCGGGCACGCCGTGCTGCAGACCGCGCCGGCGGGCTGGCGGCGCATCGACCTGCGCGTCCTCATGCTGGTCGGCGTCGCCGACGTCCGGCTCAGCGTGATCATGCCGGACGGGACGTCCCCCGCCGCCGACCCGCCCCGCGACTGCGCGCTCATCGCGGGCGAGCTGCGGTCGATGATGTACCGGCCGGACGAGGGCACCTGGTTCGGGATGCGGTTCATGATGGACCCGCCGAGCGCCTACTGGATCAGCTTCAACGCGGACTTCGACCCGATGTGGGATCCGCCCGTCCCGGCCGAGGCCTGGGCGCGGGACCTGGCCGTGTTCCCCCGCGCCGACGGGCACATCCCCGGCTGGCTGCGCGAGCGGCTCGGCCGGACCGCGGGCGCGCACGGCGGATGACCACCCGACCAGCTCCCAGGACGGACGAAAGAGGTAAGTCGTGAGCGAGAACGGGTCGCTGAACCCCGTCGAGCAGAACGACCTGCTCCAGCAGATCACCCTGCTGCTGACGCACGCCCTCCCCCCGGGGTGGGGGGAGTGCACGATCGTGCACCGCTCCCTCGGGTCGCACACCGAGACCCTCGGGCAGCTCCGCCTGGTCACCGGGCCCGGCCTGCCCAGCCCGTTCGACCCGCCCGCCGCGCTCGGCGAGCTGTTCGAGCGGCTGCGCGCCGGCATGTACGCCCCCGGCCTCGGCACCTGGTTCTCGGCCGTCTTCACGCTGACGTTCCCGTTCTCCTACGACGTCCGGTACGACCGCGAGGGCGAGCCGCGGTGGCAGACCCCTCCGCCGCCGGACGCGGCCGAGGCCGAGCGCCGCAGGTTCCCGCGCGACCCCGAGCACACCCCCGGCTGGCTCGGCGCCCCCCCGGCGGAGGGCATGCGCATCGCCAAGCCGTTCGACGGCACGGCCCCGGACGGGCGGCCCGAGGTGCGGCGGCCGGACGTCCCCGACGACGAACGGGACGCGATGGTCCGCTACCTGGAGAAGGCCCCGATCGTGCTCGCGGCGCGCAGCTACGACGCCGACGCCCTCGACCCCGGTCACGCGCGGAACGTCCCCCTGACCTACCACACCGACGGCACCTGGATCTGGCCCGGCGCCGTCGGCTACTACCTGCGCACCCACGGCGTCCCGCCGGAACCGGAGCTCGCCGCGCACATCCGGCGGCGCGGGTTCCAGATACCGGACGTCGCCGACCCCGTCCGCTCCGCCGCGGTCGCGACCATCACCGGCTCGGAGGCGTCATGAGCAACGTTCCGCCGCCGCCGGGCGGCTTCAGCGGCCCGCCGGCGCCCGCGTTCGAGCCGCCGGAGGGCTACGCCACCTGGACGCGCCACCCCGTCGTCCACCTGCCGGTGCTGCTGGACGGCCGGCACGTCGGCTACCTGTGGGCCGGGACGGACGACCGGTCCGCCGGTTTCATCCGGCGCAACGAGTTCCTGCGGGAGGCGTACTCCGCGCCGGTCGTCTGGTCGGAGCGGCTGCGCGAGTCCTACGCCGCCGGCCTGCCCGCCCGCGAGGCGATCCGCCGGTGGATCGGCCGCCCCGAGGACCCGCGCGGCGGCGGCGTCCCCGCCGGCGCCCGCGAGGAGACCGCCGACGACAAGCAGGACCTGCTGCGCCTCGCCAACCCCGACGCGGAACGCTCCCCCTGGGAGTCGGTCCCCCCCGGCGAGCTCCCGGACGGCACCCCGATGGACCGGTCGCAGGGCTGGGGGCCACTGCACTTCGAGCTGCCGCCCAGCTACGACGTCACCACCGACGGCCCCGTCCGGTACCTGCCGGTCGCCCAGGGCGACCTCGTCCTCGGCTACCTGTGGACGGGCGGCACCGCGGCCATGTTCCTGGCCCGCGCCGACGCGGGCGCCCCCGGCGGCGACGCCGCGGGCGCCTGGGTGCTGCGGCTCCGCGAGCTCTACGCGCAGAACGTCCCCGTATCGGACGTCCTCGACCGCTGCCGCAGCATGCCCGCCGACCCCGTCGCGGGCGCCGTCCCGGCCGACGCGACCGAGCAGGAGGCGCCGAGCCTCCAGCACCTCCGCGACCGCGCGAACGTCTACGAGCAGTCACTGCGGCTGGCGAACAACCCCGTCCCGGGCGACCCGGAGGTCATGAAGCGCGCCGCCCTGGACCCGGCCGAACGCGACGCGGTCCTGCGCTACCTGCGCGAGGCCCCGGTCGCCTACGACAGCGGCCGCCGCTTCAGGGACCTCTTCGACCCCGCGCGCCCGGAGACCGTCCCCGACACCTACCAGACGGACGGCACCTGGATCTGGCTGGGCGGAGTGGCCCACCACCTGGAGCACCACGGCATCCCCCCGGAGCCCGACCTCCTGCGCCACATCCGCGAGAACAACGCCCAGCTTCCGCCCGAAGACCCCACCGTCCGCGAACGCGCCAAGCAAACACTCCGCCTGCACCGAATCCTCGTCCCACCCCCCATGTAGGACGAAGCTCAACTCACCTTGCCCCGCGCAACCTCCTGTGCCGCCCTGCGCAGCCCCACCTGAACCACCACGTAGGCAGCAAACGCGCAGAGCGCCGCAAGAAAGAGCACCGCCCAGCCTCCGGCAGGACGCTGAACGGTGCGCACAGAAGCAACGCCACCCCGAGCACAAAGCGCATTCCCCGTACGAACCCGCTCCTGCCCAGGAAGCTCTTCACAAGGCACCTTGACGCCGGCCGGCGAAGGAGGACCAGTGATCCGGCTGAACGTTGGCCCTCCGGGACCCATGTGGGCCCTCTGGCTGGGGTGCCTGGTCCCGGTGACCGCCCTGGTGAGCCTGGTCGTGGGGGCGCTCGGCGTAATGCTCCTCACGTCGGAGGACATGATGCTGGGCGTTGTGGTCCTGCTGCCGATCGTGCTTCTTGACGCGCTCATCGGCCTGATGCTGGTCGAGCACTACCGCAGCGCCTTCTGGCTCGACGGCCGGGTCCTCGTCCGGCGGAGCGTCCTGGGCAGGCAAAGGTACGACCTCACCGCCGCCTACGTCAGCGCGGACAGCGCGCGACCGGTCTGGAGCAGCTGGCGCGGCGGCGTCCTGCCCCGCCTGACCGTGCAGGTGCCCGGACGTAAGCCGACCCGGCTCTGGCTGCGCGCCCCGGCCCGGGGCGGAGCCCTGCTCCCAGGTGTCAGCGACTCAGCAAACGCGAAGCGAGCCGGAGACAGCGCACGATACGGTTTCCACACGTCGGTCTGGAGGGCGTCATGTCCGCGAGGGTCATCGTCGCCGCGGTCGTCTTCCTGCCACTCCTCGTCGG
>NZ_JBIQHY010000021.1:0-3679 GCF_044508335.1 Actinomadura sp. | reverse complement strand
TCATGTCCGCGAGGGTCATCGTCGCCGCGGTCGTCTTCCTGCCACTCCTCGTCGGGATACTTCTGCTCGGCATCGCGGCATATCGGGGGCGCTGGCATTCCTGGCACGGGAACGACGCCTTCTTCCACTGGCCGTACACTCCCCTCGCCGGCGCCTGGTTCGGTGCTTCCGGTCTGCTCGTCGTGCTGGCCTTCGCGGTCGCCGCGGTCGCCCCCGCCAGCGTGGTCGCGGTCCTCGCGGCGCTCGCCGTCGTCCCCCTGGTGATCTCGATCGTGGTCTACGTGCATCCGCCCAGGTGGCTGCTGCCCCGATACGTCCGGTGGCTTGAGGGGGACGAGGAGACCACTGAACGGCCCGCGTGCTTGGAGGCGCATCGGCATTCGCGGGTCGACGCGATCATGCGGGCGATCACTTTCGGCGATCGGCGGGAGCCGGGCGGGTGAATGCTAGCCTCGCGGCGAACGTCCGGTTGTGAGAGTTGGGGGCTCGCGTCTTGTCCGATGGCTCGCGATCCGAAAAGGGCCGTCCGGAGTTCGTGGCGGCGGATCAGGCGCTGGACGGTTCCGACCTGCCGGCCGCCGAGCCGGCGGAGCCCGTCCCCGACGCGGCCGACACCGGCGGGGACTTCCCGCGGCGCCGATGGTGGGCCGCCGGGCGCCGGCGGTGGGCAGTGGGCGCTGGAGCGCTGGTGCTGGTCGCGGGCGGAGTCGGCTGGGCTGTCAGCGCGTCCTCCGGTGACTCGGCGCCCGCCCGGTTCACGTCGATGCCGAAGCCGTGCGAGCTGGTCCCAGGGGAGACGCTCGAACGGTACGTGCCGCGCTCCGACCCGCCCGTCCCGAACGAGGCGGCCAACTCGGCGGACGAGCGGTACGAGGCGTGCGAATGGGCGGAGCCCCCGGGCGCGAAGGGCGTGCGGGCATCGCATCGGCTGAGCGTGTCGGTGCGGCTGCACCTGGACGGCGCGGCGTCGGCGAAGGCCGAGTACGACGCGGCCTGGGACGGCGCCAACTCCATGGCGGGCACGGCGAAGGGCGCCCCCGGCTCCCTGCACGCCGAAGCGCCGAGCGTCGCCCGGATCGGCGACCAGGCGTTCACGCAGCACCTGACGCTGTCGGGGCCGCTGGGCGCGACGACCACCGCCGCGGCGACCGCCCGGCTGCGGAACGCCGTCATCACCGTGCGGTTCCGGGGCACGAGGTCGCCGCTCGACGTGGACGGCTCCCCCAAGACCCGCGAGGCGGCACCGATGGACGAGGCGACGGCACTGGCGGGCGCCGAGGCGGCCGCAAGGGGCATCGCGGACACGCTCGCCGCCTGCGAGGAGTGCCTGAGCGGCTAGGCCAGCGGGTAGCCCCAGGCGGCGCAGACGTCCTTGAGGGGCGGTGGCGGGGGATCCGGGACGAGCAGGTCCGGCTGGATGCGGCCCGTGCGGATCTTCTCCGTCCAGTCGCCGAGCCCGGGTGCGAAGGAATCGGTGCCCGCCTTGCCGTAGTCGAGCATCTCCTCTTCGAAGGCGACGCCGAGGAAGTCGCAGAGCCCCCGGACGGTGCCCGCCGGGTCGGCGATCAGGTCCTCGTAGCGGACGGTCGGGCCGTCCAGCTCGCCGCGGGCCTCCTCGACGGCCTCGCAGTACCGGACGATGTCGGCGACCAGGTCCTCCGGGGAGTAGTACGGCCGGGCGTTGCGCCAGGACCGCAGGATCGCGGACGGATGGCGCAGCAGGAAGATGAACCGGGCGTCCGGCCAGCAGGCGACGATCTCGTCCCGGATGAACACGTCGTTGGGCGACTTGTTGACCAGCTGCCGTTTGCCGCTGCGCGCCAGTTCGCCGGCCAGCAGCGCGTCCCAGAGCAAGAAGCGCAACTCGCGCTCAGTGTGCCCGAGCCGCTCCATCGAGGTGGCGACCTGACGGGACTCGAAGCGCACGGTGATGTCGCCGAGGTGCGTCTCGTGCGGGGCGTGCAGCTCCGAATGCCCGCCCAGGATGGCGCGCAGCAGCGTCGACCCCGTCCGCACCGACGACAGGATGAACACCGGTGCGGTCAGCCTCCGCGGCATCCGGCCGTCAGCCGCCGGGCGGCGGGTTCTGCGGGCCGCCGAACGACGGCGGCCCCGCCGGCGGCCGCTGCGGCTGCGGACCGGTCTGGTACGGCGACTGCTGCGGGCCGCTCTGCGGCGCTCCGAAGGGCTGCGGCGGCCCCATCGGCCCCGGCATCGGCCCGGACGGCGCAGCGGGCTTCCTGCGGCCGCGCGTGAGCAGGAACGCGCCGCCGCCCAGCACGAGCAGCACCACCACGACGCCGCCCACGATCAGGACGGGGAACCCGCCGGAATCCTCCTCGCCCGCGGCGGCCGGCTTGGTGGCGCCTGCCCCGGCCTTCTTTCCGGCCATGACCTTGTCGAGCCGCTGGTACACCGGGTTCGGCGCGTTGGCGGGCACGTCCTGCTTGAGCGCCCGCGGGATGCTGATGACGCCGTACCCCACCAGGTCGTCCTTGCCGGGCGGGCCGAAGTCCTTCGCGGTCGCGGTGATGCGCTGCACGACCTGGCGCGCCGACAGGTTCGGGTAGTGGCTGCGGACGAGGGCGATGGCGCCGGAGGCCAGCGCGGTCGCCTGGCTCGTCCCCGCGCCGGACCGGTAGGCGCGCCCCTCCTTGCCGAGGTAGCCGACGTTCGCGCCCGGCGCGCCGACGGTGACGTACGGCTGCTTCTGCGTCGACTTCCACGGCTTGCCGTCCTGGCCGAGGGCCCCGACGGCGACGACCCCGGGGCACGAGGCCGGATAGTTGGGCTTGTTGCCGTTGTCGCCCGAGTTGCCGGCGGCGGCGACGATCACGACGTCCTTCTTCGCCGCGTACTCGACCGCTTCCAGCAGCTGCGGCGGGCACTGGTTCGGGTAGATGTCGGCGGACTCGCTGCTCTGGGAGATGTTGACGACCTTCGCGCCGTGGTCGACGGCGTACCGGACGGCCTTCGCCGTCGTCGGCCCGCTCACCGACGCGGCGATCGGCAGGATCTTCGCCTCCGGCGCGATGCCCACGAACCCGGTGGCGGTGCCCTGGGACGCGATGAGGCTGGCCATGCCGGTGCCGTGGCCGTGGTTGTAGGAGTCGTTGTCCTGCCGGCCGTCGCCCCCCTGGCCCGTCAGGTCGGTTCCGGGGAGCACGACGGACTTCAGGTCGGGCAGCCGCGCGTTCACGCCCGTGTCGATGACGGCGACCGTCACGCCCTTGCCCTTGGTGATGGGCCACACGTCCTTCTGGATGCCCCACGAGTCGAACCACCACTGGTCCGCCCGGGGGCCCGGGGCGGCGTGCGCCGCGACGGCGGGCGCCGTCGCCAGCCCGATCGCCGCCGTCGCCGCCACCGTTCGAAGCAGCCACCGCATCTGTCCGCACACTCCCTAGTCCGTCGCGCCGGTCCGGGCGGGTGGACGGCCGTCCACCCGCCCGGCGTCCGACCAGGTTCAGCCGATCACCGGCGGGGCGGTGTCGTCATCGGCTCCCCAGACGTCTTCGTCTTCGGTGAGCCAGGTGTTGCGCTCGCGCTCCTCTTCCTTGCCGCCCTGAGCGCCGTGGCCCATCGGCATGCCGCCCATGGGGCCGCGCATGCCGGCGCCCGCGCGCCCCGCGCCGGCGCCCGCGCCGGCCGCGCCGGGACCGCCGCCGAAGGCGCCGCC
>NZ_JBIQHY010000104.1:0-25088 GCF_044508335.1 Actinomadura sp. | reverse complement strand
GATGGTACTGCATGGGAGACTGTGTGGGAGAGTAGGACGCCGCCGGACTCATATTGCAGAATGGCCCCGCCGACATCGGCGGGGCCATTCTCGTATCTGCGAGAAAACCTTCCCGCCCTCGACCGGTCAATGGCCGGGGGCCTATCCCTCGGGCTATCTCGGCCTCGCCCAGGACGGCAGCCAGACCGGACCCGGAAGCGCCGGCAGGCCCGCGAAGTACTCGATGATCGCCCGGAGTCCCGGATGCGGATTCGCCTTCGGCAGCATCAGGGAGAGCGGGTAGGCGAGCGTCGGCTTCACGATCGGGATGCGGCGCAGGTCGTAGTTCGCCGGCCAGATGTACCGGTCGCGCGCCGCGACGAGGGTCGCGACCTCCGCGGATTCCGCGAGGGTGTCCAGGAGCACCTCGTTGCCGAAGTTCGGGCCTGTCGCGTCGACGCGGAGGTCGAAGTCGGTGACAAGTTCGTCGTAGAACTCCGCCCATTCGCTTCGGGGGACGATGCCAGGCACCCAGATCCGGAGGTTGCGCAGCCGGTCCGGTGTCAGCGTCCGTGCGGACGCGAGCGGGTGCCCGGGGCCGACGAGCAGTTCCAGCGGCGAGTCGAAGGCGTGGATCATGTGGACGTCCCGCGGCAGCGTGGCCGGATCGGTGACGGTACGGAACGAGGCGTCGACGTCGCCGGCCTGCACGGCGGCGGCCGCCATGTGCGGGTCGTCGACCTTGAGGGTCACCACGTCGAGGTCGGTTCCGGGATGCGACCGCCAATACTCGTGCAGGAGGACGGCCTGCGCGCTCCGCAGGCCGAGAACATCGATCCGCAGGGCGCGCGAGCCCGGCCTCACCGCGGTGACGGCGCGATCGACACCCGCGACGATGCTCCGTGCGTGCGGGAGGAACGCCTGCCCGTCGAGCGTCAGCTCGACCCCTCGGGCGGTGCGGGTGAACAGGCGAACCTTCAGCTCGCGCTCCAGGGAGGCGATCCGTTTCGAAACCGCCTGCTGTGTCACGCCGAGCTCGTCGGCCGCATGCTGCACCTGCCCGAGGTCGGCCGCCCGGACGAACGACCGCACCGCCTCACTGTCCACCGATCCAGGCTAGGCCCGCACAACCGAACGTTGTGGCTCGCTGGGACGCGGTTGTTTGAAACCGGTCCGTCATAGCTGCTGTGCTTCACCCCTGCTTAAGGACCCGACCGCCGGTTGTCGCGAGGGAGTCGCGTGCGCGTGAAATTGGGGGCCGGTTTCGGCTGGCTGTGGTCGGCCTACGCCGTCAGCACGTACGGCACGTGGCTCGCGTTCGGAGCGTTCCCGCTGGTCGCGGTGCGGGTGCTGGACGCGCCGGCGTTCGCCGTCTCGCTCCTCGAAGCCGCCGGACTCACCGTCGCGGCCGTCGCCGCGGTCCCGCTCGGGCCGTGGGTGGATCACCGGGCCAAGCGTCCCGTGATGATCGGGATGGACCTGGTCCGCTTCCTCGCGATGGCGAGCGTTCCGGCGGCGTACTTCCTCGGCCTGCTGTCCTACGTCCGGCTGCTGGTCGTCTCGGTCGTCTCCGGAACCGCGGGCATCGCGTTCACCGCCGCGTCCGGCGCGTACCTGAAGCACCTCGTCCGGGGCGAGCACCTCCTCGTCGCGAGCGGGAGGTTCGAGGGGACGAGCTGGGCGGCGACCGCGGTGGGGCCGCCGCTCGGCGGTGCGCTCATCGGGCTGCTCGGCCCGGTCGCCGCGATCCTGGCCGACGCCTTCAGCTACCTGCTGTCGGCGCTCGCGGTCCGCCGGATCCGCGGCGGGGACGTCGCGGCGCCCCGCGACCCGACGTCCGGGCCGCGCGGGACGGACCTGCTCGACGGCTGGCGGTTCATCTTCGGCGACCCCGTCCTGCGGCGCCTGTTCCTCAACTCGGTCCTGGTCGGCGGCCTGATCATGGCCACGGCCCCGCTCGTGGCCGTCCTCCTGCTGGGCGAGTACCGCTTCACGGCCCTGCAGTACGGACTGGCCTTCGGCGTCCCGGCGGTCGGCGGCTTCGCCGGCGCCCGCCTCTCCGCGCGCCTTGTGCGGCGGTGCGGCCGGCACCGGATCATGATCGTCTTCGGCTGGCTCCGGTCGGTGTTCCCGCTCGGCCTCGCGTTCGTCCGACCCGGCGTCACCGGGCTCGTCACCGTGATCGTCGTCGAGGGTTTGCTGATCACGTGCATGGGCGTCTTCAACCCGATCTACGCCGCGGAACGCCTGCGGAGGGCGCCGGCGACCCATGCCGCAAGGGTTCTCAGCGCATGGAGCGTCAGCGGCAAGCTCTCGCAGGCCGGCCTCATGGTGGTCTGGGGCGTCCTCGCCACGCTGACCAGCCCCCTCGCCGCGATCACCGTCTCCGGCGTCCTGCTGCTCCCCACCCCTCTCCTGCTGCCCAAGCGGACACCCGCGGTGGACGAGCCCAGCCCCGTACGACCGGCCGAAGACGTCGCAGCCACATGACGCAGCCGCTCCCATAGGGCGGAGCGGGTCAGCGGGTCACCTTGTCGAGGAACGCGTGCAGGTTGGCGAGCAGGCGCGCGGTCTTCTCCTCCAGGCTGAGGGACTCATCGAGGCCGCTGCCCGCGACGGACTGCTTCTTGCCGCGAACGTAAAGCGAGCAGTCCAGGTCGCCGCACAGGTACTGCCCCACCGAATTGCCCTGCCGGCCCGCCTCGCCGGTCCGCCGCGCGGTCATCAGCGCCACGCCGCCGCCGGTGCGCGGGGTCAGGCACAGCGAGCACATGCTGCGCGAGGTGAAGCCGCGGAACGCACCGGAGGCCACGCGCAGCGAGATGCCGGCGAGCCGGCCGCCGTGCTCGGCGACGAGGTACGCGCGGCCGGGCGCCCCCGGATCCTGCCAGCCGAGGAAGTCCAGGTCGTCCCAGGGCAGGCCGGCGAAGTCCTTGGGCAGGTTCAACCGCTTGGCCTCGCCCTTGGAGCAGTTGACGAAGGACGCGCGGAGGTCCCGTTCGGTCAGGGGTCTCATGGGCGGCGAGGCTACGTCTTCCTAAGGGTCTTAGGCAAATTCTTTGATACATTAGGCGAATGGGAGGGGAGCCATGGTTCGCGCGGGGGTGACCGTCGAGCGTCTGACCCGGGCGGCGGCGGAACTGGCCGATGAGGTCGGCTTCGACAAGGTGACGGTCGCGGCGCTGGCGCGCCGGTTCGGCGTCAAGGAAGCCAGCCTGTACTCGCACATCAGGAACGCGCACGACCTGAAGACGCGGGTGGCGCTGCTCGCGCTGGCCGAGCTCGCCGACGAGGTCGCGGCCGCGATCGCCGGACGCGCGGGCAAGGACGCCCTGGTGGCCTTCGCGGGCGCGTACCGGAGCTACGCGAAGCGGCATCCGGGCAGGTACGCCGCGGCCCGCATGGAACTCGACCTCGAGACGGCGCGCGCGAGCGCGGCGGGGCGGCACGCGGAGATGACGCGGGCGATCCTGCGCGGCTACGAACTGGCCGAGCCCGACCAGACGGACGCGGTCCGGATGCTGGGCGGCATGTTCCACGGTTTCGTGAGCCTGGAGACCGCGGGAGCCTTCCAGCACCACCCGCGCGATATAGAGGCGTCCTGGAACAGGACCTTGGACGCCCTCGACGCTGCGCTGAGGAACTGGCCCCCGGCCTGACACCACGGCGCCCCACCGGCCGCCCGTCCAGTGGCGGGTGGCCTAGAACTCCTTGCCGGCCAGGACGGTGTCGGCGTCGACGATGCGGTACGCGTAGCCCTGTTCGGCCAGGAAGCGCTGCCGGTGGGCGGCGTAGTCCTGGTCGAGGGTGTCGCGGGCGACCACGGCGTAGAAGCGGGCCCCGGTCCCGGACGCCTTCGGGCGCAGGAGGCGCCCCAGGCGCTGGGCTTCCTCCTGGCGCGAGCCGTAGGCGCCCGACACCTGCACGGCGACCGACGCCTCCGGCAGGTCGATGGAGAAGTTCGCCACCTTCGACACGACCAGGACGCTGATCTCGCCGGAGCGGAACGCGTCGAAGAGGCGCTCCCGTTCGCGGACGCGGGTCTCGCCCTTGATGACCGGGGCGTCCAGGAGCGCGCCCAGCTCGTCGAGCTGGTCGATGTACTGGCCGATGACGAGCGTCTGCTCGCCGCGGTGCCGGTCGACCAGTGCCTTGATCAGCTCGGTCTTGGTGTCGGTCGTGGCGCAGAAGCGGTAGCGCTCGTCGGGTTCGGCGGTCGCGTAGGCGAGGCGCTCGGAGTCGGTGAGGGTGACGCGGACCTCGACGCAGTCGGCGGGCGCGATCCAGCCCTGCGCCTCCATGTCCTTCCACGGCGCGTCGTAGCGCTTCGGGCCGATCAGGGAGAACACGTCGCCTTCGCGGCCGTCCTCGCGGACGAGGGTGGCGGTGAGGCCGAGCCGGCGGCGCGCCTGCAGGTCGGCGGTCATGCGGAAGATCGGCGCGGGCAGCAGGTGCACCTCGTCGTAGACGACCAGGCCCCAGTCGCGGGCGTCGAAGAGCTCCAGGTGCGTGTAGGCGCCCTTCCGGCGGGTCGTCATGATCTGGTAGGTGGCGATGGTGACCGGCCGGATCTCCTTCTTCGTGCCGGTGTACTCGCCGATCTCGTCCTCGGTGAGGGACGTGCGGCGGAGCAGCTCCTGCTTCCACTGGTGCGCCGACACGGTGTTGGTGACGAGGATCAGCGTGGTCGCCTGCGCGCGGGCCATGGCGGCGGCGCCGACGATGGTCTTGCCGGCGCCGCAGGGCAGCACGACGACGCCGGAGCCGCCGTGCCAGAACGCGGAGGCGGCTTCCTCCTGGTAGGAGCGCAGCTCCCAGCCGTCCTGGACGAGGGAGATCGCGTGGGCCTCGCCGTCCACGTAGCCGGCGAGGTCCTCGGCGGGCCAGCCGAGCTTGAGCAGCGCCTGCTTCAGCGCGCCCCGCTCGCTCGGGTGGACGAGCACCGCGTCGTCGCCGACCCGCTCGCCGATCATGCCCTTGACCTTCTTGGCGCGCAGGACCTCCTCCAGCACCGACCGGTCGGAGGACGACAGGACGAGCCCGTGCACGGGGTCCTTCTCCAGCCGCAGCCGCCCGTACCGCGCCATCGTGTCGGCGACGTCCACCAGCAGGGCGTGCGGGACGGGGTAGCGGGAGTACCTGATCAGCGTGTCGACGACCTGCTCGGCGTCGTGGCCGGCGGCGCGGGCGTTCCACAGCGCGAGCGGCGTCACCCGGTAGGTGTGGACGTGCTCCGGCGCCCGTTCCAGCTCGGCGAACGGGGCGATCTCCTTGCGGCAGGCGTCGGCCAGCTCGTGGTCGACCTCCAGCAGCAGCGTCTTGTCGGACTGGACGATGAGCGGACCGTCGGTCAAAGCAGAAGCCCCCGTCGCGATGTCGGTGATCGATGCCACGTCCGGACACCCGTTGCCGCACGGTACCCCAGGAGCGGCGGCGCGGCGCACGGTCCGGGCGCGGACGCATTCCTTCAACGGCGGCGGACGCCCCGCTCTTCCCGCCCCGCGGGCCGCCCGGCGCGGGCGGCCTAGACGCCGGAGGTGGAGCTGTAGCCGGAGTCGGCGTTGACCACGACGATGATGTAGATGATGGCGATGGCGATCCCGGAGACGATCGACAGGGCGAACAGGACCCAGCCCGCGATCGTCAGCTTGCGGGCCGACTCGGGGTCGTTGTGGACGCGGCCCATCGCGATCGCCGACACGATGGCGCCCGGGATGCCGAGGATGCCGCAGCACAGCAGCACGCTGGCGATGTTGCAGACCAGGCAGGCGGTGGTGGAGGCGTTGCTCGTGGGCCGGACGGGCACGCCCGGCGGCCCGTAGGCGTAGCCGGGCGGCGGCGCGGGGGAACCGGGATACGGTGATCCGCTCCAGCCCTGGCCCCCGTAGGGGTCGTTCCAACCGGGCGGGTTGCCGCCGTATCCGCTCACAGACGGGCCTCCTCCGCGCTCCGGTGTGACCTACAAGACTAGGACCTCCGGGACGCGCCACGGGTTCCATTCGCCCGGAAGATCACATCCGCTGCTAGGCGCCGGAGTCGTCCAGTTCGGAGACGCCGGTGATGCGGTGCAGCGCGAAGCGGTGCACGGCGGCGCGGGTGGCGTCGTAGCCGGTGAGGAAGCCGCCCTCGACGCGCACGGGCGCCACGATGCGGCTGGACGCCTGGCCCTGCTGGTCGAGGTAGCCGATCCAGACCCGCCCGCCGCGGTCGACGGCGGCGCGGAGCCGCTCGATGGTGGCCATCGCCGGCGAGCGGGGCGGCTCCCCGGCGGGCGCCTGCCGGGCGTGCTCGGCGCCGTGCCGGGACGCCTCGTCCCCGGCCCGCAGCGCGCGCACCGCGGCGGCGACCACGGACGCGTCGGTGCGGGCGTCCGGGCGCAGCCGGACGATCTCGGCGGTCGGCGGCGGGTCGGCGCGCTGCGCGTCCGGCCGGGTCACGATCACGCCGCCGCCGGGCGCCTCGGCGACCGGGGCGAGGCCCATGGCGCGCAGCCCGTCGAGCAGGTCGGCGCGCTGCAGCGCCGACGCGAGGACGGTCGGCGCGAGCCGGTGCAGCCGCAGCGGCTCGGCGCGGCGGTCGGCGAGGATCTCGTCGAGCGTCGCGGCGGAGTCGGTGCGGACGTAGGACGCCAGGGCGCCGACGCGCAGGTGCCCGTGCCGCCGCGCCACGTCGTCGATGAGGTAGGTGAGCGGCTGCGGCAGCGGGGTCGCCGAGTGCCGGGTCAGCAGGTCGGTGATGTCGGCGGCGGAGCGTCCGGCGTCCAGCGCGCGGCGCACCGACTCGGGGGTGAACCGGTAGACGGTGGCGCCGCCGGTGGACTCGACGTCGGCGATGAGGGCGAGCTCGCGGGCGAGGCCGGTGACGAGCGGGCCGGGCGCGACCGCGGTCAGGTCGGCCTGGATGAGGATCTCGTCGACGGGCTCCGGCAGGTACTTCTCCAGCGCCGGTTCGGGGTCGTCGCCGGCGAGGAGGTCGCGGGCGAACGGGACCAGCTCCCCGAACCCGGTGAGGCCGAGCGCGGCGGCCTCGCGCAGCGTCCAGCCGAGGAGCCGCTCGCGGGTCGGGCCGCCGCGGCGGGGCCGCAGCCAGCCGAGCCGGGTGCGGAGCGCGTCCTCGTCGACGAGGGCGCCGCGCCCGGCGTCGGCGAGGACCTCCAGGATCTCCCGGCGGACGGCGGGGGCGGTGGACCGCACCATCGCCTCGCTCAGCGCGTTGATCAGCCGGTCGCGGTCGTCGCGCTCCCCGGCCAGCCCGGCGGCGCGGTCGGACTTCAGCCAGCCGCGGGCCAGCTCGGTCCAGCGGCCGGCGGTGTCGCGCATCAGCCACAGGTCGTAGGCGGGGGTGGGCAGCCATTCGCCGTCGAGGTCCCCGCTGCGGGTGAGCAGGCCGGCGGCGTAGGCGGTCTCGGCGAGCAGCGCCGCCTTCCACTCCGGGACGTCCAGCAGCGTCGCGGCGGTGCGCAGGTCGCGGACGGCGAGGCCGCCGCTGCGCAGGACCGGCGGCGGTTCGAGGCCCCAGCGCTCCAGCAGCTCCTCGACGAGCCGGACGGCGGCCGCCGCCTCGCCCGCGGCGGCGCGGACGACGACGTCCTCGGCGCGGGGCTCCCCGGCCCGGGACGGCAGCGGCGGCGGTTCGGCGGGGACGTCCCGGAAGAGGCGCCCGCCGCGCAGGTGCAGCGCGACCTCGCGGGGCAGGGTGACCGTGCGGTCGTCCTCGGCGGCGAGGAGGCCGCGGGCGAGGAGCCGCTCGATGGGGGTGGTCGCGGTGGCGACCCGGACGGGGCGGCGCGCGTCGGCGACCCGCCCGACGGGCGGCCCCCACGCCAGCTGGTCGAGGGCGGCCGCCGCCTCGGGCCCGGCGTCCTCGATGAGCGCCGCCGGCTCCGTGAGCAGTTCGGCGAGCCGGCGCAGCAGGCGCGCGGCGTCGGGGAACCCGCGCGGCGCCTCGCCCTCCAGGTCGGTGATCAGGTCGGTGAGCCGTTCGGCGGGGTAGCCCGCGAAGACCTCCCGGACGGGCGGGCCGAGCCCGGCCGGGTGCGGCAGCGCCTGCCGGACGCCGGGCGCGGTGGCGAGGGTTCCCTCGCCCCAGGCCAGCCCGTAGCGGCGCAGCGTGCCGAGCGCCTCGCCGACCTGCGCCGCCGTCGCGCCGAGGCCGGCCGCGAGCGCGTCCGCGTCGGGCGCGGGCAGGATGAGGAGGGATTCGAGGACGGCGAGCGTGAAGCGGTCCAGCCGGTCGAGGGCGCGGGACACCGCGGCGGGCGTCGCGGCGCGCGCGGCGAGCGCGGTCAGGTCGGCGGGGACGGGGGCGAGGAGTTCCGGACGCGCGGTCAGCAGCGCGCGCAGCTCGTCGTCGTCTCGCGCGCGAAGCCAGTCCGCATACGTTTCCATGCTTTCCCCAACCTTATGACGCGTGCACGCCGCGGTACGCGGGTCTCCAGGGTAGGAGCCCGCGGGACGTGCCCGGCGCCGGTGGGGCCCGGGACGTCGCAGGTCAGGTGGCGGGTGTGCGCTCCAGGTGCACGAGCCCGAGACCGAGCCGCGCCCAGCTCTCCACGAACCGCTTCTCGTCGATGCGGGTCGGAGGCTCGTACATCGACTCGTTCGCCAGCCAGTAGTTCACCACCGCGCCGCCGAGGATGGAGGCGATCGCGGGCCAGTCCTCGTCGGCGCCCTCGAACTCGGGCTGGGCGGCGAGCCAGGTCGCGATGCCGTCGTAGAGCGGGTTGACGATGCCCTCGCGCATCTCCGCGACCAGGTTCGGGAACTGGTCGAGGTCGCGGAACAGCACGCGGATGAGGTCCTGCTCCTCGCGCATCTTGGCGAGGCCGGCCTGGCAGGTCATCCGCAGCCGGATCTCCAGCGGGCGGTCCTCGAAGACGGTCGCCTGGGCGAGGACGTCGCTGATCTGCCGGCGGGTCCGCTCGATGTGCTCGCGGATTGCGGAGGCGAGCACCTCCTCCTTGGACCGGAAGTGCCGGTAGAGGCCGCCCGCGCCCGGGGACAGCCCCGCCGCGGCCTCGATCTCCGCGACCGACGTCGCCGCGTAGCCCCGGTCGGCGAAGAGCCGGAGCGACTCGGACACGATGCGGTCGCGCGTGGATGGCGTCATGGTGATGAATTCCTCCGGAAGAACACTAAGGCATGTTGGGGGCGGCGGGCGCCCGCCCCGGCCCCGCGGCACGCCCGAATTCGCGATGCGCCGCCTCCGCGGGCCGGGAGGACTAGAGTTCGAGGGCGCACGCCCCGTCGCCGGAAGGGGCGTCGCCGGAAAGGTCGACGATGTTCAAGTCTCCGCGGAAGGCGGCGGGCGGGGCGTTCCTGCCCGAGGACTTCGTGGTGCCCACGCTGGTGGCGGGGCCCGACTTCCAGATCCGCCCGATCACCGTGCACGACGTGGTGAAGGACTACGGCGCCGTGATCGGCAGCCTGGACCGGCTGGCCGGCCGGTTCGGGCCCGAGTGGGGGTGGCCCGACCGCGAGTTCACCTTCGAGCAGGCCCTGATCGACGTCGCGTGGCTGCAGAAGCAGGGGCAGCTGCGGCGCTCGTTCAGCTACGTGGTGATCACCCCGGACGGGGAGCGGCAGCTCGGCCGCATCCACGTCGCCCCGTCCGACGAGCCGGGCGCGGACGCGGTCGTGGTGTTCTGGGTCCGCGCGGACGAGGAGAACTCCGTCCTGGAGAAGGAGCTGGAGACGTTCGTCCGCCAGTGGGTGACGACGGCCTGGCCGTTCGAGAAGGTCCGCTTCCCCGGCCGCGACTAGCCGCCGGGGCGGCCCGCGGGGCGGGCCGTGCGAGCGGGCCGCGGACCGGGCCGCCGGTCAGGCCCATCGCCTGACGATGCCGACGATGATCCGGCCCACCACCAGGTAGACGAGGGCCGCCAGGCCGTAGTTGACGGCGATGTCGGCCTTGTGGTTCGCGGGCTGGAAGACGTCCCTGAACTGCCAGCACAGGTCGGTGGCCCGGTCCCCGAACCAGTGGACGATGTCATTGGCCGTGTTGGCCTCGAACGCCACGAACACGATGTGCACGGCCAGGATCGCCACGACGGCCGTGGTCGCCACGGAGATCGCGGTGGCCAGCGCTCCGACGGCGCGGCGCCGCGCCCCGGCCGCGCGGGCCGCGAACGAGGGGCGGGTGCGGGGCGCGCGGTGCTCGCCGCCCGGCTCGGTGCGGGTCATGGCGTGCTCCTGCACGGCATGCTCCCGCACTGCGCGCTCCTGCGCGGCGCGCTCCTGCGCGGGGGCGGCCTGGCCGGCCGGCCGGTCGGGGTTGTCTGCCATCTGCGGCCTCCTTCACCGGGGGCTGTGCCGGGGGCGGACGGCGGTGATCGTCCTTGGCGTCGGGGTGGGGTGTTCGGGGACTGCGTTTTCCCTGGTCATCTGGTTTGTGGTCGGGGGCTCGGGTATATCCGCATCACGGTCCCGTGCTCTCCTACTCGGATCCCGTCGCATCGCCACTACCAGGAGAGCGCGGGTCCTTTCATGTGTCCAGCCCCTTACCCTGTGGGACGTGCTCGATCTCGTCCCTCCCGCTTCGTCCGGTTCCGAGTCCGGTGCCGGGTTCGCCGTCGGTTTCGACCTCGACCTGACCCTGGCCGACACGCGGGCCGCGATCGGCGCCGTGTACGCCGCCCTCGCCGCGGAGACGGGCGTCCCGATCGACACCGAGGCCGTGGTCGGGCGCATCGGGCCGCCGCTGGAGGAGGAGCTCGCCCACTGGTTCCCGGCGGACGAGGTGCCGGCGATGGCCGCCCGGTACCGGGCGATCTACCCCGACATCGCGATCCCGGCGACCGTCCTGATGCCGGGCGCCGCCGCCGCGCTGGACGCGGTGCGGGCCAGGGGCGGGCGCGCGGTCGTCGTGTCGGGCAAGAACCAGGCCGACACCGAGCGCACCGTCCGGTTCCTCGGGCTGCGCCCGGACGCCGTGGTGGGCGGGCTGTTCGGCGCCGAGAAGGGCGTGGCGCTGCGCGAGCACGGCGTGCGCGCCTACATCGGCGACCACACTGGCGACGTCGACGCGGCGCGGGCCGCGGAGGCGGTGGCGGTCGCCGTCGCGACCGGCGCGTTCGATTCCGCCGCGCTCACCGCGTACGGCGCGGACGTCGTCCTGCCCGATCTGCTGGCCTTCCCCGAATGGCTCGGCGGATTCCGGGCAGCCTGATCTGCGACGCGATATCCGGGTGCCGACGGCGGACGTCCCGGATAGCGTCTGAGGCGTTGCCCCACGGGCGTCGCGGGGGTACCCGGAATGTTCACCGGCCCTCGGCGAGGCACTAATCTTGGGGGCGATTCAGGACGATTACCGAACGAGGTCTCCGGTGCCGACTGGCAAGGTCAAGTGGTACGACTCCGAAAAGGGGTTCGGCTTCCTCACCCGCGATGACGGCGGGGAGGTCTTCGTGCACTCATCGGCGCTGCCGGGCGGCGTCACGTCGCTCAGGCCGGGCCAGCGCATCGAGTTCGGCGTGGTCGAGGGGCGCCGCGGCCAGCAGGCCCTCCAGGTCCGCGTGCTGGAGTCGCTGCCCTCGGTGGAGAAGACCATCGCCAAGCAGCGGCGCAAGAAGCCGGACGAGATGGTCGTGATCACCGAGGATCTCATCAAGCTGCTGGACGGGATCTCCAACACCTACCGGCGCGGCAAGCACCCGTCCCCGGCGGAGGCCAAGAAGATCGCGACGGTGCTGCGGGCGGTCGCCGACGACCTGTCGCCCTGACCCGGCTCCCCGGGCCCGCCGTCCCGTCCGCTTTGCGCGGGGTGACTTGTGCGGAATGACCTGAGCGGGGCGGCTTGAGCGGGGTCAGGCGTGCATCTCCGGGTGCGCGTCCTTGATCTTCGCGGACGGCGCCGGGCGCCGGGTGCGGCGGCGCGTCCCCGCCTGGCGGGACACGAGCAGCCCGAACGCGACGGCGAGCGCCGCCGCGACGATCGCGAGCGCGACCCGGCCGTCCGCGACGATCGACATGCCGAGGCCGAGCAGCCCGCCCAGCACCCAGCTGAGCTGGTGCAGCGTCTCCGACACCGCGAACGTGGACGAGCGCATGTCCTCGCCGATCTCGCGCTGCACGACCGCGTCCATGGACAGCTTGCCGAGCACCTGGCCGAGCCCGGCCGCGGTCGCCACCGCGAGGGCCGCCCACAGGCCGAAGAACGCGGCGCCCGCCGCCGTGACGCAGGTGACCGACGCCAGCGTCGCCGACACGATGAACCGGGGCGCCCGCGCCTTCATCCAGGCGCCGAGCGCCGTGCCGAGCAGCCCGCCCGCGCCCGCGCACGCCGCCAGCAGGCCCAGCGCGACATGGTGCGACACCGGGTCGAACCGCTCCTGCCGCAGCAGGAACGCCAGATAGATGATCAGGAAGCCGGAGAAGGCGCGCAGCACCGCGTTGGCCTTCATCGCCTCCGCGACGACGGGCCCGACGCGCGGCAGCGCCCGGAAGCGGCGCGGCCGCTTCGCGGCGGCCTCCGGCCGCGGCTGCTCCTCGGGGACGTCGACGTGGCCGGGCAGCCGCATGGTGAACACGACGCCCAGCAGGAACACGACCGTGGCGAGGCGGAGCACCCAGCCCGCCCCGATGAGGACGGCCAGGCCAGCCGCGACGGGCGCCGTGACCGACGCCGCGATCAGGCCCGCGAACGAGGCCCGCGCGTTCGCCGTCACCAGCGTGATCTCGTCCGGCAGGACGCGGGGGGTGACCGCCGCCCGCAGCACCCCGAACGCCTTGGACAGCACCAGCACCCCGAACGCGGCGGGCAGGAACGTGACCTGGTCGCCGTGCGGGAGCGCGCTCGCCATCGCCCAGCACAGCAGCGCCCGCATCACGAACGTGCTCGCGATCGCGTACCGGCGGACGTGCCGCGCCCGGTCCAGCGCCGGGCCGATCAGCGGCGCGACCAGCGCGAACGGCGCCATCGTGACGACGAGGTAGAGGGCGACCTGGCCGCGCGCCTGGTTGACGTCCAGGCCGAAGAACAGCGTCCCGGCCAGCGCGACCGTGACCATGGCGTCGCCCGCGGAGTTGAACGCCGACGCCTCGATCAGGCTGCCGAGCCCGCTGCGCCCGGCGCCCTGCGCGTGCGTGACGCGGCGGGTGAGCCGGCCGGTGCCGAGCACCGCCGAGCGCGCGCCGCGTCCCGCCCGCGCCGCGCCCGCGGCGGCGGCGCGCAGCGACCGTCCGACCCTCGCCCGTACTGCCATGCGCCCTGTTCTCCCCAGCGTCCTCTCTCAACGGCCGCTCCGGCTCGCCGCCGGGCGCGGCCATAGGAGCCGCTCGCTTGAGGGTACGTTCCCCGCCGGAATGAACGCTCACCTCCGCCGCGGCCCGGGCGGGTGTCCGGCCACGTCCTCCGATGGGCGAGAATTGACGTGTGAGCCCACAGCGCCAGTCCAGCCCAGCGCGTCCCGCCGCCGCGCGCAGCACGTCCGGGCCCGCCCGCCGGACCCGCACTCCCGCCGTCGACCCCGCCTGCGCCGAGGCCGTCGACCTCGCCCGCGGCGCCGCCGAGGAGACCGCCCGCCCGCTCGGCGTCGGCGAGCACCTCGGCCTGCGCGCCGAGGGCGACCGGGTGGTCACGCACTATTTCGCGTGCCTCGCCCCCGGCTACCGGGGCTGGCGCTGGGCCGTCACCGTGACCCGCGCCGCCCGCGCGAAGAACGTCACGGTCAGCGAATGCGTCCTGCTGCCCGGCGACGGGGCGCTGCTCGCGCCGCCGTGGGTGCCGTGGCTGGAGCGGCTGCGCCCCGGCGACCTCGGCCCCGGCGACCTGCTGCCGACCGCGCCCGACGACGTCCGGCTCGCGCCCGGCTTCACCCAGGTGGACGACGCCACCGACCACGCGGCGCAGTGGGAGCTCGGCCTCGGCCGGGTCCGGGTGCTGTCGCGGGAGGGCCGCGACGAGGCCGCGACCCGCTGGTACGAGGGCGTCGCCGGGCCCCGCGCCCCCATCGCCGCGTCCGCCCCCGCGCAGTGCTCCACCTGCGGCTTCTTCGTCCCCCTGGCGGGCGAGCTGCGGCAGCTCTTCGGGGTCTGCGCCAACGAGTACGCCCCCGACGACGGCCGGGTGGTCTCCGCCGACCACGGCTGCGGCGCCCACTCCGAGGCCGTCTCGATCCCGGCGGCGTCCGAGCACAACCCGCCGGTGATCGACGAGCTGGGCTACGAGGTCGTCCCGTCCGCCGACGAGGACGCCGCGTCCCTGGACGACGAGGCCCTCGGTCACAGCTGACATGCCGGACGCCTTCGGCACGCGGGCCCTGCGCGAGCGCGTGCTGCGCGCCTGGGCCGAGTCCCCGGCGCGCTTCCGCGAGGACGCCAACGCCGAGGAGGACCACGCCCTGGGCGGCTACCGCGACCGCGCGGTCATCGAGCTCGCCCAGAACGCCGCCGACGCCGCGTCCCGCGCCGCCGTCCCCGGCCGGCTGCGGCTGACCCTGCGCACGGCGGCATCGGGCGCCGGGCCGTCGGGCGCCGTCCTGACCGCCGCCAACACGGGTGCTCCGCTGGACGCTCCCGGTGTGGAGTCGCTGTCCACGCTGCGCGCCTCGTCGAAACGCGGCGAGAGCGGCGCGACCGGCCGGTTCGGCGTCGGGTTCGCCGCCGTCGCGGCCGTCACCGACACGCCCGCGATCGCGTCCGCCCTCCCGGCCGGCGACGCGGCCGGTCCGCGGCGGGCGACGGGGGTCGAGTGGTCGCGGGAGCGGGCCCGGGAGCTGGTCGAGGGCGTGCCCGCGCTCGCCGAGGAGGCCGCGCGGCGGGGCGGACACGTGCCGGTGCTGCGGCTGCCTTTCGCGCTGGACGACGCGCCGGAGATTCCGGACGGGTTCGACACCCTCGTGCGGCTGCCGCTGCGGGAGGACGCGGTCGCGTCCGTGCGGCGGCAACTGGAGGACGTCGGGGCGGCGCTGATGCTGGCCTTGCCGGCGCTGGAGCGCGTCGAGATCGATGTCGACGGGGACGTCCGCGAGCTGTCCGCGGAGCGGCGCGGCGGCGGCGAGGTCGTCATCAACGGGGCCCTGTGGCGGACGGTCGAGGCGCACGGGGAGATCCCCGGGGCGCTGCTGCGCGACCGTCCGGTGGAGGAGCGGGCGCGGCCGTTCTGGCAGGTGCGGTGGGCCCTCCCCGAGGACGGCTGGCCCGAGGGCATGCCGAGCGTCGTGCATGCCCCCACGCCCAGTGACGAGCGGCTCGACCTGCCCGCGCTGCTCATCGCGTCGTTCCCGCTGGCGCCGGACCGGCGGCATGTCGCCCCCGGGGCGCTGACCGGGTTCCTCGTGGAGCGGGCCGCCGAGGCGTACGTGCGGCTGCTGGCCGAGCCGCCGGTGTCGCCGCGCGTGCTCGATCTCGTGCCGGGCCCGGTGGGGGCCGGGGAGCTCGACGCGCGGGTGCGGCGGGAGATCCGGGGGCGCCTGCCCGAGGCGCCCGTGCTGCCGCATCGGACGCGCGGCCGGGACGCCGTCGCGGTGGACGCGCCGGCGGCGTTCGTCGAGGTGCTCGGCGGCGCGGACGCCGTGGTCGGCGGGCTGCTGCCGCCCGAATGGCCGGCGCGCAGCCCGGCGCTGGCGGCGCTCGGGGTGCGGCGCGTGGAACTGGCCGACGTGATCGACGAGCTGGCCGCTGTGGACCGCGAACCGGCGTGGTGGCACCGGGTGTACGGGGCGCTCGACGGGGCCGCCAGGGACGCTCTGGGGGCCTTGCCGGTGCCGCTGGCGGGCCGGGCGGGCCGGGTGGCGCGCGGGCCTCGCGGGCTGCTGATCGCGGACGGCGTCGACCCGGCCGGGCTGGACGTGCTCGGGCTGCGGTTCGTCCATCCCGAGGCCGTCCACCCGCTGCTCACGCGGCTCGGCGCGATCGAGGCGGGGCCGCGGACGGTGCTCGCCGACCCCGCCGTGCGGACGGCCGTCGAGGAGTCGTTCGAGGCCGATGATCCGGACGCGGTCGCCGAGGCCGTGCTGGGGCTCGTGGCGGCCGCGCACCTCGATCCCGGCGACGAGCCGTGGCTGGCGGAGCTGGCCCTGCCGGGGGACGACGGGGAGCTCTACCCGGCGGGCGAGCTGCTGCTGCCGGACAGCCCGCTGCGCGGCCTCATGGCCGATGACGCGCCGTTCGGCGTCGTGGACGGCCGGGTGCTGGAGCGGTGGGGCGCCGACACGCTCACGGCGGTCGGGGTCCTGGACGGGTTCGCGCTCGCCAGGGCCGAGGACGTCAGCCTCACGGGCCTCGCCGACGAGGCCGAGACCCTCGACCTGGCCGACGAGGACCTGTGGGCCGATGAGGTCCTGACGCGCATCGGGCCGCAGGACCTCCCGCCGCTGGTGCCCGAGTTCGCGGCCGTCCGCGACCTCGAGCTCGTCGACGACTGGGCGGCGGCGCTGAGGCTGCTCGCCGCGCCGCCGTGGCGGGCCGCGATCGTGGATCCCGCCCACGTCACGCTGCACGACGGCAGGCGCGCCGCCGTCCCGTCGTACACGGCGTGGTGGCTGGGGCGGCACCCGGTCCTGGACGGCCGCAGGCCGGGCGACTTCCGGCTGGGCGGAGACGAGGCGCTGGCCGGGCTCTACGACGTCGCGCCGGAGGGCCTGGACGAGCGGTTCCTGCTCGCCCTGGGCGTCCGTACGTCGCTCGACGAGCTGCTGGAGGAGCCCGGCGGCGCCCAAGAGCTCCTCGATCGGCTCGCCGACCCCGATCGGCCCGTGACCCGGACCCAGCTGGGCGCGCTTTGGACGGCCCTGGCCGACGCCGCGGAAGTGGCGGTCGAGCCACCCGACCACGTCCGGGCCGTAGTGGACGGCGAAGTCGAGGTCGTGGACGCGGGGGACGCCCTCATCCTGGACGGCCCCGACCTCCTCCCGCTCCTGCAAGGGCAGCCCCTCGTCATCGCCGCCCAGGGACGTGACACGCGCCTCGCCGAACTGCTCGATCTCCCCCTGGCGGGGGACGAGATTCCGGGCGAGGTCCAGTCAGAAGCCGAGAAGCGCCCCGTGCCGGACGCGGTGAGAGCCGTCCTGCCGGGCGCTCCGGCCGACTACCTCGCACACGGTCGCCTCGTCGTGGACGGCCAGGACGTCCCCTGGTGGACGAGGGACGGCGAGATCCACGCGACCGGAGTCCGCGGCCTGGCGCGGGCGCTCGCCTGGTCGACCGGGAACTGGGCCGACCGCCTCCTGGTCGAAGCGGTCCTGCGCGACCCGGAGGCGCTGCCCGTCCTGCTGGCCGAGGCCGACCTGGAGCCCTAGTCGACCCGCTCCCGCTCCGCGGGTGGATCCGCGGTGGGCTCCGCGGCCGGAGACCCCTCCGCCGTGGACCCCTCCGGCGGGGACACGGCCCGGCGTTCGGCGCGGCGTTGGGCGCGGGCGGCTTCGGCGCGGGCGCGTCCGGCCTGGAGCCTGGGGATGTACCACATGGCGAACAGGCCGATCCCGATGCCGGTGGCGCACACCCACAGCCACCAGCGGTCCTCGGACGGCAGCCCGACGATGAGCAGCACGACCAGCGCGATCGCCCACGCGACCGTGCCCGCGGCCGCGATACGGACGTCGTTGGTCTGCATCGGCGGGGGATCCGGGCGGCGCGGTCGGCTCATGGTCCTCAGGCTACGTGGAAGGAGCCGGGCCGTCCTCAGCCGACCAGGGTGATGAGCAGCTCAAAACGGGCCTCCTGGACGGTCGGGGCCTGCGGCGTGGCAGCATGGGCGGCAGCACCGGGAGAGCAACCACATGACCACGCGACCATGACCACGTCACCGATCCGGGGGCGGACGGCGTCCGCGCCGGGGCTGGCCGAGGAGCTGCGCATCTCGATCGCGCGGCTCACCCGCCGCCTGCGCAATCTGCGCCCGCCCGCGGCGGGGGACGGCGGCCGCCCGCTGTCGCTCACGCAGTTCGCCGCGCTCGCCGCGATCGAGCGGCACGGGTCGATGACGCCGCGCGAGCTGGCCGACCACGAGAAGGTGCAGCCGCCCTCGATGACCCGAGTGATCGCCCACCTGGAGGACCGCGGGCTCGTCGCGCGCAGCCCGCACCCGACCGACGGGCGGCAGGTCGTGCTGCACGCCACCGCGGCGGGGTCGGCCCTGCTCGCGGACGAGCGGCGCCGCAAGGAGGCGTGGCTGGCCAAGCGGCTCGCCGAGCTGACCGCCGAAGAACGCGAGATCCTGCGCCGGGCGGCTCCGATCATCGACCGCCTCAGCCGCTCCTGACTCCCGGTGCGGGAGTGTGGCCGGGTTCATGGCCCTTGCCGGAATGAAGATCGCCCGATTAACGTTAGCTTTGGTAATGACTTCTGCTAACGAAACCCCTGATGAGCCGGAGGGGACCGCGACGCGCGGCGCCCGCCGCCGCCGCGCGCATCCCGCCCGCGCCGCCGCTCCGGTGACCCCCGCGCCCCTGAAGGCGGCGGCCGCCGTCCGCTCCCGCCGCCGGCCGTCCCCGGCGCGCCCCCTCGCCCCGGCGCCCGTCCACCCCGCCTCCCGCACCGGTTCGGCCCCGCAGGTTGATCGGCCGGCGCAGCTCGACGGGCATGCGCCGGGTGATGAGTCTGCGGGCGCCGCCGAGGCGGCGACCGCTCAGGCGGGCCTCAAGGCCGGCGGAACGTTCCAAGACGGCCCCCTCGACGAGCCCGCGCCGGACGAGCCCGCTTTGGAAGGGTCCGCGCTGGACGAGTCCGCGCGGTCCGCCGAGCCGGAGCAGGCGGCTCCGGAGGGCGGGCGGCAGGCGCGGCGCGGCGGGATGTTCCGGTCGCTGCGCAACCGCAACTACCGCCTCTACGCGGCCGGGCAGGTCGTCTCCAACACCGGCACCTGGATGCAGCGGGTCGCGCAGGACTGGCTCGTCCTCGAACTCGCGCACGGGAGCGGCACCGCGCTGGGGATCACCACCGGGCTGCAGTTCCTGCCGATGCTGCTGTTCGGGCTGTGGGGCGGCGTCGTCGCCGACCGCTACCCCAAGCGGCGCGTCCTGATGCTCACCCAGATCTCCATGGGCGTGCTGGCCCTGGTCCTCGGGCTGCTCGCGGTCAGCGGGAACGCCCAGGTCTGGCACGTGTACCTGCTGGCCTTCGGCCTCGGCGTCGCCACCGTCGTGGACAACCCGACCCGGCAGGCGTTCGTGATGGAGATGGTCGGAAGGCGCGACCTGCCGAACGCGATCGCGCTGAACAGCGCCACGTTCAACGGGGCCCGGCTGCTCGGCCCGGCGGTCGCCGGAGTGCTCATCGCGCTCATCGGCACGGGGCCGGTGTTCCTGGTGAACGCGGCCTCGTTCGGCGCCGTCCTGTTCGGGCTCTACGCGATGCGGACCGACGAGCTGCACGACGTGCCGGCCGTCAAGCGCGCCAAGGGGCAGCTGCGCGAGGGGCTCCGCTACGTGCGCGGCCGCCGCGACCTCATGCTCGTCCTGATCCTCATCGGGTTCCTGGCGACGTTCGGGATGAACTTCAACACGACGGTCGCGCTGGTCGCCAAGGAGGTCTTCCACACCGACGCGTCGGCGTTCGGGCTGGCGTCCAGCATGCTGGCGCTCGGCGCCCTCAGCGGCGCGCTGCTGGCCGCCCGGAGGGTCGCCAAGCCGCGGCTGCGGCTGCTGGTGGCGATGGGCCTGGTGTTCGGGGCGCTGGAGGTCGTGACCGGGCTGATGCCGACGTACTGGCTGTTCCTGGCGCTGCTCGTCCCGACCGGCATCGCGATGATGACGATCACGACGGCGGCGAACGCGACGATGCAGCTCGGCGTGTCCCCGGAGATGCGCGGCCGGGTGATGGCCCTCTACATGCTGGTGTTCCTCGGCACGAACCCGGTGGGCGCGCCCGCGGTCGGCTGGCTGGCCGAGCACTTCGGGGCGCGGATGAGCCTCGTCCTCGGCGGGCTGGTGTCCGTCCTCGCCGCGCTCGCCGTCGGAGCGGTGGCGGCCAGGGGCGCCGGGTTCGCCGGGCTGCGGCGGCTCCGCCCCGGCCGGAGGATGACGGCCCCGATCGCGTGACAACGGGTGCCGTCTGCTGGAAAGCTGGCCGCGTGGCCCTCCGGACGCTCCCATGAGGCTTTTCGTGGCGCTCGTGCCGCCACCGGACATCCTGGACGAGCTTGAGGAGGCCGTCCGCCCGCACCGGGACGCGCAGCCCGCGCTGCGCTGGGTGCGGCGCGACCTGCTGCACGTCACGCTGACGTTCCTCGGCGAGGTCGACGACCGCACCCTCGACCGGCTGCTGCCGCGGCTGGAGCGCGCCGTCGGGCGGCACGAGCGGATGACCCTGTCGCTGGCCGGCGCGGGCGCCTTCCCCGGCAGCGGCGCGCACGCCCGCGTCCTGTGGACGGGCCTGTACGGCGACCGCCGCGGGCTGGCGCGGCTCGCCGCGTCCACCACCGCCGCCGGGCGCCGCGTCGGGACGCTCCCGGACAAGCACCGCGGCTTCCGCCCCCACCTGACGCTCGCGAGGTCCCGGCGGCCGGTGGACGTGCGGGCGCTCATCGACCCGCTGTCGGCGTTCGCGGGCTCCCCGTGGACGGCGCACTCCGTCCAGCTGATGCGCAGCCACCTGCCCGGCAAGGACCAGAGCCAGGTGACGTACGAGTCGCTGAAGACGTGGTCGCTGCGTCAGAGCTCCGGCGGGGGCGGCGCGGGACGGTCGGCGTCCGGCGGCCCCCACGGGACGCCGTAGCGCTCGCAGGCGCGGCGCAGCTCGTCCAGGTCGGGCGGGAACGTGATCTGCCGCAGCACCCGCCCGGACGGCGCCCACACCACGAGCCGCGGCATCCGCTCCGCCGACTCGTCGATGCCGACGCCGCCGACGCGGTCGCGGGCCAGGTCCCATTCGACCTTGCCGCGCCTGGTGACGACCGCGAGGCCGGCGGACGACACGCGCAGCTGCGAACGGTTCCGGTCGTACAGCCAGTAGCCGATCAGGCCGATCACCAGCCCCGCGGGCATCGACCAGCTCGCGGTCGCGTTGAAGCCGCCGAGGTCGGGGCCGAGCCAGACCGCGCCGAGCAGCGCCACCGCCTCGCACAGCAGCACGCTCATCCCGTACGTGCCGACGCGGGACCGGCGGGTGGCGTCCAGGAGGGCGCCCGGCGCCGTGACGGGGCTCGGCGGCGCCGAGACGGGGAACGTGACGTCCTGCGGCAGGCGCGCCGGGACGTCCCGCGGGCCGTCCGCGCCGCCGCCCTCCGGGCCCGCGGGCTGCGCCGGGAGCGCGGCCGCCGCCCGCTCGGGCTCGGGCGCGGCCAGCGTGGACACGGCGGAGTGGAACGCGGCGCTCATGTACGCGTCGTACTCGGCGTCGTTGACGGGCAGGCCCGCGCGGCGCGCCGAGTCGCGCAGGTCGGTGCGGGAGATCCGCAGCGCCGACAGCGGCGCGGCGAAGAACTCGTCGCCGTCGGAGTCGTACAGCCGCACCCACGCGTGCCCGCCGATCGTCAGCAGCTCGATGCCGCCGATGCGGTCCTCCGGCATCTTCAGCACGACGTCGCCGGCCGCGTCGGCCCAGCCGAGCCCGCCGTCGGTGACGACGAGCCGGCCGCCGGGCACCTGCGCGAAGATCTCCGGCAGGCCCTCCAGGCCGTAGTCCGGGCGGCGCGGCGCCCGCGCCCCCGGCGTGATCACCCGGTAGCCGTGGTCGTCGAGGGCGTGCGCGAGCTGGAAGCCGTCCAGGCCGTGCGCGGGCAGCCGCGCGACCAGCTCCAGCCGGTGCCCGAACGCCAGCGCGGCGAGGTCGGCGCGGCGCGGCTCCCCGCTGACCGGGTCGAGCCGCAGGCCGGGCCCGACGACGACCGCCGCGACGTCGCCCGCGGGCAGTTCCTGCACCTCGCGGCGGCGGCCCGGCCGGGCCCGCACCCGCAGCCGGTCGGCGGTGATCGTCCAGCGGATCTGCGCGGCGCGCAGCAGCCGGCGGCGCGCCGCGAGGACGCCCGCGATCGCCGCCAGCACCCAGCAGCCCGCGGCGAGCCGGGCGCCGAACTCGCTCGTCCCGTCCAGCGCGATCCGGACGATCATCACGGCGCCGAGCAGCGCGGTCAGCGCGCCGAGCAGCATGATCCGGCGGCGGCTCGGCAGCGGCTCCGGCGTGTCCAGCCGCTGCTCCCCGGCCCGGCCGCCCCTGCCGCGGCCCGGCCGGCCCGCGGCGGACCCGTCCCCGGACCCGTCCCCGGACGCCTCCGTGGACGGCTCGGCGGGCGGCTCGTGCGCCGCCGCCAGCAGCGCGGCCTCCTGGTCCAGCAGGCGCTTCTCGGCCGCGTGGTCGCGCGGCAGCGGCCCGCTGCCCGGAATGTCGTCCTCCAGCCCGGAGGCGCGCAGCGCCTCGTCGAGCGCCGGGTCGAGCAGGTCGGTGGCCTCACCGTCCAGGACGTGCATGGGGATGCCGAGCCGCCGCGCCGTCACGAACACCGCGAGGGGCTCCAGGCCCATCGCGGTCAGGCCGCCGACCGCCGTCCGCCCGAACCGGTGGAAGACGGTCAGCACGCCGTCCCCGGTCGTGATGGCCAGGCCGTCGATCCGGGACCGCTCGTAGGACGTCATGACGAGGCCGCCCCGGCCGATCCGCTCCAGGCCCGCCGCCGACAGCCGCCAGTACGGGCGGGGCCTGCGGCGGCGCGCGTCCGGGAGCGCGCCGAGCAGCCACGGGACGGCGGCGACGGCGCCGATCAGCGCGGCCCACAGCCACACCGGCCGGATCGGCAGCAGCGCCAGCGCCACCGCGAGGACGGTGAACGGGCCCGCGGCCACGGGGCGCCACCGGCCGCCGGAGCCCGCGAGGCCCACCAGCTCATGCTCCACAGTCCGCATCCTCACACGTGTCCCGGCGGGACCGTCGCCTCCTTTCGCGATCCGGTCGTCCTCCGAAAGCCTTTTCCATCGTGCCGGTCAGGTTGTACGGGCGGCTCACGTCGCACGGTTCCCGCCGGTCACCGTCGCCTCCTCAGCAGCCCGTAGCCCACCGCGCCCGCGATCCCCAGCGCCAGGAACAGCCCCACCCGCGTGTTGGTGGCGTCCCGGTGGCCCTCCTCGGTCCCGCCCGCGGTCTGCGCCTCCTTCGGCGGCGGCGCCGGCGACGGGCGCGCCTCGTCCGGCAGCGGCACCCGGTAGACGGGCTGGTTCTTGCCCTCAGACCCGACCAGCAGCGACGTCCCGTCCGCGGTGTAGGTCACCGACTCGCCCTGCGCCTGCACGGGCAGGTCGATCGACTTCAGGGTCCTGCCGGGCCTGCCGTCCGGCCGCACAGAGTACAGCCGGGCCCCGAAGTACGTGCGGATCACGCAGGTGCGGCCGTCGGGGGAGAACGCGCCGTCGGTCGCGATGGCGGGCGCGTCGCCGACCTTGCGCATGACGTTGAAGCCGCTGGTGCGCAGCCGCCTCGGCGCCTCGTAGATCTTTCCGCCGAACAGCTTGCTGGCGATGTAGAGCCGGTTGGTCTTCGGGTTGATCATCAGGGTCTCGGCGTTGCGCGGCCCGTCCGCGTACTTGATCTTGAACGCGGTGGCGCGCAGCGTCCGGCTGCGCAGCCGCGCCGGCTCCGGGATCCGGTACACCGTCACGTACGGCCAGGCGCCGCCGAGGTTGTCGCCGATGTCCGCCACGAAGATCGCCGGGCGGCCGCGGTCGTCCTTGCCGAGTGCGATGGCCTCCCAGTCGCGGGCGCTCGCGCCGCCCACCGTGAGCACGGCGCGCACCCGGCCGTCCGGGCCGAGCGCGAAGATCTTCGGGACGCCGCCGGAGTCGTTGTGCGTGTAGACGACGCCGGGATGCAGGGCGCTCGCCGCGAGCCCGCTGGACTCGGTGATCCGCGGGTCCCTGATCGTGAACGCCGTCCGGTCGCCGTCGGCGGCGTGCGCCGGGGCGGGGGACAGGACGCCGGCGGACGCGCCGGCGACGGCGAGCGCGGCACCGGCGCGAGCGACGATGCGGCTTGCTGACATGGCCTGATCATCCCCGTTCCGCGCCCCGTCGATCATATGACCCGCGCCGGTCAGCTCAGCAGCGCACCGATGACCACGGCCAGGACGAGCGCGGTCAGCACGGTGGGAAGCAGCCAGCGGGGCGCGCGGTTCACGGGTCTGAGCTTATTCGTCCCGATGGACGACTCGAACCGTCCGCCCATGATCTGCATCTCATGTGACATGTGCGGATTGTTCGGGATGGTACGTTCGCCGTTCGCCGACGACCCGGGGATCGCCTCGGACGTGTTCGTCACGCTGGGCATGCTCGCGGAGGAGCGCGGCACGGACTCGGCGGGCTTCGCGTTCCTCGGCGCCTGGCCCGGCCTGGGCGGGTTCCCGGGCCTCGGCGGGCCCTCGGGCGGCTGCCGGGTGGTGAAGGGCCGCGGCCGCTTCGCGGAGATCTGGCGTCCCGCGTACGTCTCGGAACTCGACCGCTCGCCGGTCGTGCTCGGCCACACCCGCTGGGCCACGCAGGGCTCGCCGCTGGAGCCGCGCAACGCGAGCCCGATGGCCGTGCGGGACGTCGTCGCCACGCACAACGGCGACATCGACGTCGCCGACCTGCGGTCCCGCTTCGCGCTGCCGCCCGCGGCCGGCGCCACCGACAGCGAGCCGATCTTCCAGCTGCTCGCCGAATGCCGGCGGCCGTCCGACGTGACCGCGGTGCTCGAAGCCGTGGTCGGGCGGGTCGCGCTCGCCTGGGTCCACCGCGACCGGCCCACCGAAGTGCACCTGGCGCGGGGCGCGCTCAGCCCGCTGACCGTCGCCGTGGACACCGACCAGAACATCTACTGGGCGTCCAACCCGCGCTGGTTCCGGGACGCCGAGCGGCACACGAGCGTCGAGTTCGCCAGCGTGGTCATGCTCCGCGAGGGCACCTACGTGAAGGTCGGCATGGAGCGCCGCCCCGGGCGCCGCGACGCCCCCGAGGTGCTCGCGACCGCGAACTTCGTGCCCACGGCCCGCGACACCGACATGGACCCCCGCGTCTGGACGGGCTTCACCCGCGCCGACCAGGAACGCGACCGCGCCGGCCTCCTCCACCGCGCCGTCGAACGCGCCGGCGGCACCGGCGGCACGGACTCCCCCCTCGCCGTCGCCGGCTGAGCCCCGACCCAGACAGATCAACGCCCGACCGGCGGTCACGGGCAGGCACGCGGAGCGAGCTCTGCGAGCGCAGCGGG
>NZ_JBIQHY010000103.1:0-25198 GCF_044508335.1 Actinomadura sp. | reverse complement strand
CTGACCCGCCCGCCGCGGCCCGACGGCCCCGGCCGTCCCACGTCCCACGGCGGCCCGTCCCACGGCGGCCGCCCCACCGGGGGAATTCCGACCTTCCCGGAGGAATCCCGGTTACGGCCAAGGCCGAGGGGGGCCTTCACTAGGGTCAACACGCTGGCGGGGCCGAGGTCCCCCGCTTCCCGAGCCGGTCCCGCCAGCATCAGCCGGCGACCCCGACGCCCCCGAGACCGGCATCGGCGGACAAGGGCCGGCCCGCCCCGTCAGCCCGCCCGGACGCTCTCCCGGACGCGCAGCGACGGATCGGCCGCGGCCCGCTCCCGCAGCGTGTACAGCTCGTCCGGGGAGATCGGCATCGCGTCGACGCGGACGCCCTCCGCGTCCTCCACCGCCGACGCGATCACCGCCGACACCGGGATGACGCCCGCCTCCCCCGCCCCCTTGATGCCGAGCGGGTTCAGCGGCGACGGCGTCTCCAGATGACCGGTCTCGATGCGCGGGATCTCCGTCGCGTACGGCATGAGGAAGTCCATGAAGGACGCGTTCAGCAGCTGCCCCGCCTCGTCGTACGCCATCCGCTCGTACAGCGCGCCGCCGATGCCCTGCGCCACGCCGCCGTGGATCTGCCCTTCGACGACCATCGGGTTGATGAGCCGGCCGCAGTCGTGGACGACGGCGTACCGGAGGATCGCGATCTCGGCGGTGTCCGGGTCGACCTCCACGATCGCGGCGTGCGCCCCGGCCGCGAACGTGGACCGGACGGGCGAGTAGTAGTCGCGCCCCTCCAGGCCCGGCTCGTCGCCGGACGCGACCGGCGGCTCGGTCGCCGGGCGGCCCACCGCGAACTGCGTCGCCGCCGCGGCCTCCTCGTCGAACGCGTACCGCAGCGGGTTCGACAGCACCGCCACCGTCCGCAGCGGGACGGCCGCCGACCGGTCGCCGCGCACGTGCACGACCCCGTCGGTGATGTCCAGGTCGTCCGGGTCGGCCTCCAGGGCCTCGCCGGCGATGCGCAGCGCCTTGCTCCGGACCTTCCGGCAGGCCAGCGCGATCGCGTTGCCGCTCATCACCGCGGCGCGGGACGCGAACGTCCCGACCGCGTACCCGAACCGGCGCGTGTCGCCCGTCGTGACGTGCACGTCCTCGATCGGGACGCCCAGCTCGGAGGCGGCGATCTGCGCGAACACCGTCTCATGGCCCTGGCCCTGCGAGGTCAGCCCGGTCGACACGTGCACCCGCCCGGCCGTGTCGATCTCGACGTGCCCGCCCTCGTACGGGCCGACGCCCGTCCCCTCCACGTAGACGCCGAGGCCGATGCCGAGGCGGCGGCCCCGGGACGCGGCGGCGGCGCGCTCGGCCTCGAACCCGTCCCAGCCGATCAGCTCCCGCGCCTTGCGCAGCAGCTCCGGGTAGTCGCCGGAGTCGTAGATCAGCGGGCGGCCGTCCTGGAAGGTGAGGCCCTGGTCGTAGGGGAACTCGTCGGGCTGGATGAGGTTCGCGGCGCGCACGTCGGCGCGGTCGGCGCCGAGGTGGCGGGCGATGCGGTCCATCGTCCGCTCCATGCAGAACACGCCCTGCGGGCGCCCCGCGCCCCGGTACGGGGTGACGATCAGGGTGTTGGTGTAGAGGCTGACGACCTCCGCCCGGTACGCGCCGATCTTGTACGGGCCGAGGAGCTGCGTGGACGTGACGATCGGGATGATGATCCCGTACGGGGTGTAGGCGCCGTGGTCGTGCCGGATGCGCACGTCCAGCCCGAGGACGCGGCCCGCGTCGTCGAACCCGACCCGCACGTCCTGCAGCTGGCCGCGCTCGTGCGCGGCGGAGACGAAGTGCTCGCGGCGGTCCTCGGCCCATTTGATCTCGCGGTCCAGCAGCCGCGCCGCCCACGGGACGAGGATCTCCTCCGGCCACGGGTGCACGATCTTGACGCCGAACCCGCCGCCGACGTCGGGGGCGACGACCTCGACCTTGCCGTTCGGCAGCCCGAGCCGCGCGGCGATCGCGGCCCGCACGCTGGTGGACGCCTGCGTGGACGAGTACACGCGCAGCGACCCGTCGTCGGCGTCCCACCGCGCGTACACGCCGCGCCCCTCCAGCGGCATCGACGCGCTGCGCTCGATCGACAGGCTGAACTCCAGCACGTGCGGCGCCGACTCGATCGCGCCCGCCGCGTCCCCCGTCTCCTGCACGAGGACGGCCCCGACGTTGCCCGGCACGTCGTCGTGGACGAGGTGCTCCGCCCGCGTCGCCGCCTCGATCCCGACGACGGCGGGCAGCGGCTCGTACTCGACGCGGATGCGCTCGGCGGCGTCCTCGGCCAGGTAGCGGTCGCGGGCGACGACCATCGCGACGGGCTCGCCGACGTGCCGGACGACGTCCCGCGCCAGCGGGTGGCCGGTGCGGCCGTGCGTCAGCGCCGGGTGCGGGATGAGCAGCGGCAGCGGCTCCCCGACCCGGCCGGGCAGGTCCTCCCAGGTGTAGACGGCGACGAGGCCGTCCACGTCGAGCGCCCCGGACACGTCGATGTCGGTGATGCGGGCGTGCGCGTGCGGCGACCGGACGAACGCCGCGGCGAGGGCGCCCTGCCCGAGGTCGTCGAGGTAGCGGCCGCGGCCGGTGACGAGCCGGCCGTCCTCGCGCCGCTCGACCCGTTCGCCGAAGACGCGCGTGCCCATCAGCCCTCCCCTTCTTCCGCGGCCGCGGCGAGCAGGTCGGCGGCGCGGTGCACCGACTTGACGATGTTCTGGTACCCCGTGCAGCGGCACAGGTTCCCGGAGATCCCCTCCAGGATCTGGTCCTCGGTCGGGCGCGGCGTCTCGCGCAGCAGCGCCGTGACCGTGCAGAGGAACCCGGGCGTGCAGAAGCCGCACTGCAGGCCGTGGCATTCGCGGAACGCCCGCTGCACCGGCGACGGCGTCCCGTCCTCGGCGGCGAGGCCCTCCACCGTGGTGACCTCCCGGCCGGCGGCGGTGACGGCGAACATCAGGCACGACCGCACCGGCTCCCCGTCCAGCAGGACGGTGCAGCAGCCGCAGACGCCGTGCTCGCAGCCGACGTGCGTGCCGGTGAGCCCGAGGTCGTGCCGGAGCAGGTCCGACAGCAGCCGCCTCGCCGGGACGCGCGCGGTGCGGTGCGTCCCGTTGACGGTCAGCGCCACCTCGAAGCTCTCCTCCATCAGTCCTCCGCCTTCCGCGGCGAACCCGTCCTGCGCAGGGCCCGGGCCGCCGCCGCGCGCAGCGCGCGCTCGGTGAGCACGCCGGTCAGGTGCCGCCGGTACGCGGCGCCGGCGTGGATGTCGGGTTCGGGGTCGATCCGGTCGCGGACGTGCGCGGCGGCCGCGGCCCAGTCGCCGTCCGGCCCGGCCGCGCCCGTCAGGTCGAGGACGAGCGGGGTCGCGGCGACGCCCAGGTATCCCGCGCGGGCCGCGCCGACCCGCAGGTCCTCGTCGAGGGTGACGACGGCGGCGACGCCGGCGAGCGCGTAGTCGCCGTGCCGGCGGGCCGTCTCGGCGAACGCGGTGCCGGTGCGGGGCGGCGCCGCCGGGAAGAACGCGGAGACGGCCAGCTCGCCGGGCCGCAGCGCCGATTCGAGGGGGCCGGTGAAGAACTCGGCGGCCGGGATGGTGCGGCGCCCCCGCGCGGACGCCGCCTCGACCGTCCCGCCGAGCACGGCCAGCACCGCGGGCAGCTCGGCGGCGGGGTCGGCGTGCGCGAGGCTGCCGACGACCGTGCCCCGGTTGCGGATGACGGGGTGCGCGACGTGCCGCAGCGCCTGCCCGAGCAGCGGCTGCGCGGCCGCGGCCTCCGCCGAGCGCTCGACCCGCGCGTGCCGGGCGAGCGCGCCGACCCGCACGCCCGCGCCGTCCGCGTGCAGGGTGTCCAGTCCGGCGACCCGGTTGATGTCGACCAGGTCGGACGGCGCGGCGAGCCGCATGTTCAGCAGCGGGATGAGGCTCTGCCCGCCCGCGAGCACCTTGCCGCCCGGCGCGGCGGCGAGGGCGTCGAGCGCCTCGCCGACCGTGCCGGGGGCGTGGTAGCCGAACGGGGGCGGCTTCACGCGTCAGCCCGCATCGCTGCTCGGGGCGGGGCGGACCGGGCCGCCGATCTCCTCCTCCGCGGGCGCGATGATGCCGCCGCCCGCGTCCTCCGGTCTGCGCAGCACGTTGAGGACGTGGTAGCCGAGCAGGACCGCGATGGTGCCGAGCGCGATGCCCTGCAGCGGGAAGTCGTCGGTGACCTGCAGCGTCACGTTCCCGATCGCCAGGATGATCGCCGCGGCGACCGGGACCAGGTTGACCGGGTCGGCGAAGTCGACCCGGTTCTCGATCCAGATCTTCGCGCCGAGCAGGCCGATCATCCCGTAGAGGACGACGGTGATGCCGCCGAGCACGCCGCCCGGCGTCGCGGCGACCAGCGCGCCGAACTTGGGGCACAGCCCGAACAGGATCGCGACGGCCGCGGCGACGTAGTAGGCGGCGGTCGAGTAGATGCGGGTCGCGGCCATGACGCCGATGTTCTCGGCGTAGGTGGTGGTGGGGGAACCGCCGACCGCGCTGGCGAGGGTGGTGCCGACGCCGTCCGCGGCGATCGCGCGGCCGAGGACGGGGTTCAGGTCGTCGCCGGTCATCGCGGCCACGGCCTTGACGTGCCCGGTGTTCTCCGCGATCAGCGCGATGACCGCGGGCAGCGCGAGCAGGATCGCCGAGGTCTTGAAGTCGGGGCCGTGCAGGCTCGGGAACCCGAACCAGTCGGCGTCCTTAACGGCGGTGAAGTCGACCCGGTCGTGCGGGAAGGCGGTGGCGACGCAGTACGCGCCCTCGGAGGTGCACGCCTTGCCGGCCCCGTCCAGCAGGTTCTGGCCGGGAAGAACTGACGTGATCTTCCCGGCGGTGCTGTCGAGAATCCACGACAGGACGAAGCCGAAGATCAGCGCGAGCAGGATCGTGATGCGCGCCCAGAAGCCGCGCAGCAGCACCGCGCAGAGCACCGCGAAGGCGAGCGTGGCGAGGGCGACCCACTGGTCCTGCGGCCAGTAGACGGTCGCGACCACGGGGGCGAGGTTGAAGCCGATGAGCATGACCACGGCGCCGGTCACCACGGGCGGGAACACCCGGTGGATGACCTCGGCGCCGGCGAAGTGGATGAGGACGCCGACCAGCGTGAGGACGGCGCCCGCGACGAGGATCGCGCCGGTCACGGTGGCGCTGTCGCCGCCCGCCGCGCGGATCGCCGCGACGGCGCCGACGAACGAGGCGCTGGTGCCGAGGTAGCTCGGCACCCGGCCGCCGACGATCAGCAGGAACAGGACCGTCGCGACCCCGGACATCATGATCGCGAGGTTGGGGTCCAGGCCCATCACGATGGGGAACACGAACGTCGCGCCGAACATCGCCACGACGTGCTGGGCGCCGATGCCCGCGGTCCGCGGCCACGACAGCCGCTCGTCCGGGCGGACGACCTCCCCGGGCGGCGGCGTTCTCCCGTCGCCGTGCAGTTTCCAGCCGATCACCATCGGGGCCCCTCCTGCTCATCCGACCGCGTACATGCGGGCAAGGTAGATCTACCCTGATGGACGGGCATCGGCGAGTTCTGCCAAAGCCCGCGCCGCCGATTGGGAGGACCGGCCGGTGTGGGCTGGATTACACTACCCTCAGATACCGCGCATGCGCAGAACGTGCAGGGCGAGGGTGAGATTGAGCCGTAGATGGGCGTCCTCGGTGAACGCGCCGAGCATCCGTTCCAGCTTCCCGATGCGGTACCGGAGAGTGTTGTAGTGGAAATGCAGCCGGCGGGCCGTCTCGGCGACGTTGAGGTTGGTCTCCAAGAGCACCTGCAGGGTGCGGCGCAGATCCACCAGCTCCGGCTCGTCGTCGGCGGCGAGGTCGCCGAGCGTCTCCCGGACGAACGCGTGCAGCTCCCCCGGGTCCGACACCAGGCTGAGCAGCCGGTACACGCCGAGCTGGTCGAAGTGCGCCCGCGCGCCCGCGCCGTTCAGCTGGCGGCCGACGCGGACGGCCTTCACCGCCTGCTCGTACGCCTCGGGCAGCGCCGCCGGGGACTCCACCGTCCGGCTGATCCCGGTGGAGAACGTCCGCCGCACCGGCAGGTGCTCGGCGAAGATCGACGAAGCCTCCTTCACCATCGCCTGCACCGGCCCGGCCGCCCACTCGGCGGGGTCGGCGCCGTCCGCGCCGACGACCGCGACGACCTCGTGCGCGAAGCTCGCGACCGCCGCCCCCTTGTCGTGCCGGCGGACGGCCGTCGTCCACGCGGCGGCGAGGCGCTCCTGCGCCGACCGCTCCTCGGCGCCGCGGCTCTTCCCGTCGGGGTCGGGCGCCTTCCCGCGCCCTTTGCCGTCGGCCTCGGGGGCGGCGCCCCGCGGGCGCCCGTCCAGTTCGGCGACGAGCACCATCATCGGGCGGTCCAGGTCCCAGCCGAACCCGCCGCAGTGCGCGACGACGCGGTCGTCGTCGCCGGCGCGCCCGGCGAGGATGTCGCGCAGGAAGTCGGCGCGGTACTTGCTCTCCACCGCCGCGACGGCCTGCTGCTTGGTCACCACGAGCGCGGCGACGGTCGCGGCGCGCTCCAGGATGCCGAGGTCGGTGCCGCGCAGCGTCCCGGCGGGGCTGAACGCGACGATCCGGCCGTGGTCGAAGCCGCCCGCCATCACGGGCACGACCAGGTGGTCGCCGGTGCCGTGCGCGCCGATGACGCCGCAGCCGCCGCGCCCGCAGGCCGCGTGCCGGCCCGCGTCGAACGCGCGCATCGCCTGGACGTGCTCGTCCGGCCCGGCGCCGGCGAGCACGCGCTGCTCGCCGTCCAGCACCACGACCGCGACGTCCAGCAGCGACGCGACCTCGTCGACCACCTCCTGGAGGCCGCCGCCGCACAGCACGATCTGCACGAGCGCCCGGTGCACCTCCTCGGTGCGGGCGAGGACCGCCGCCTGCCGGTTCAGGATGTCGGTCAGGACCTGGTTGAGGATGTCGTCGAAGCCGACGTCGTTCGGGAGCAGGATCAGGGGGAAGCCGCGCCGGTCGGCCTGCGCGATCATCTCGGCGGGGAGGGAGTCGAGGTAGCGGCCCAGTTTGATGGCCAGGGCCGCGAGGCCGCGCTCGTCGAGGTCGGCGACCAGGTTGTCGAGCGACTGGGGGGTGTTCCGCAGGGGGTAGCCGGTGGTCAGGAGCAGCTCGTTGGGCTTGACCCACGACAGGATGTCGGGGACCTCCATCACGTTGAGCCGCTGGACGACGCGTTCGAGGCCGGACCGGCCGGCGATGAGGCGGGCGCCGTTCAGGGTGCTGACGCCGAGGACCTCCCCCACCGACAGGCCGTAGGTCAGTGTTCCGGTACTCGCGAGCCGGAGGGCCGGTGGGCCCGGGTCCGCTGTGGTGTAGCTCATGCCAGGGGTCACCTCGCTTTTGGTGCGTACATCGTCCGTGACGATGTGATCGCTACCGGTTCCTGATCAAAAATGACAACAAAGACGAACGATGACAACCATCCTTGGCAGCTTTCTCCATACGACCGGTGCGGGGCCCGTTCTACCGTCGTCGCGAGGCCGGGCCGTCCGCGGGGCGGGCGGCCACCGACACCGGCCTCGGGAGGATCCGTGACTGCCCTCGTCCGCGACCCGATCCCGCTCCCGGCCCGGCCGCGGCGGCGGCCGCCCGCCGCCGGCGCCGCGAGCCTCGCGCTGCGGCCGCTGCTGGACCCGCCGCGCCGCCCGGCGCGGGTCATCGCCGTGTTCCCGTCGGCGCTGTACCTGGAGATGCGGGGCGGCGCCGAGCCGCGCGTGCTCGCCGTCGTCACCTCCGACGCCGGGCGGCTGCCGAACGCGGTGGTGGTCGTGGCGACGCGCCGCGAGCACCCGTTCCGGTCCGTCCGCGAGGGCGGGGACGCCCTCGTCGGCGAGGGCCGGGTGGAGGCGGACGGGCTGGCCGTGCGCGTCCGCCGCTGGTGGGACCCGTCCCCGGCGCTCGCCGCGATGCAGCCCGCGGCGCTCGCCCGCGGCGTCCGCGCCCTGGAGGACGAGCTGGCCTCGGCCGGCGCGCTCACCGCCGCCGGGCCGGCCGGCGGCGGCCTCGACGGGCACCCCGACCCGGCCGGCCTCGCCGCCGCCTGCGCGGCCGGCGACCTCGCCGACGCCGTGGAGGCGGCCGAGCGGATCGTCGGGCTCGGGCCGGGGCTGACGCCGTCCGGCGACGACATCCTGTGCGGCCTGCTCGTCTCGCTGCGGCTGGTCGGCGGCGCCGTCCGGCACGGGGAGGCGGCGGTGCGGATGGCCGACTGGATCGGCGCCGCCGTCACCGCCGACGCCGGCACCCGCACGACGGCGCTGGCCGCGACGCTGCTGCACTGCGCGGCGGCGGGCGGCGCGGGCGCCGAGGTCGCGGCCGTGCTGCGCTTCGTCGGCGGCCACGAACCGCCGGGCGGCGCGGGCCAGAGCGCCGTCCGGCGCCTGCTGTCGGTCGGGCACACCTCGGGCGCCGACCTCGCGCACGGCGTCCTCGCCGGCTGCCGCGCCGCGCTCGCCCTGTCCGCCGCCACCGCCCGGAGCGCTGCGAAGGTGACTGCATGAGCGCAGCGGACCGGGGGGCCCGGGGGGCCGTCCCCCGCGGGAGGCACGCATGAGCGATTGGGTCGAGGTCCGGCGGGGGGGCTACCACGATTCGGTCACGCTCATGCGGGTCAGCCGGGAGATGGCCGCGCGTCCCGGCGTCGCCGCGGCGATGGTGGCGATGGCGACGGAGCTGAACCGCGAGATGTTCGAGCGGATGGGGTTCGAGGTCCCCGGCGACGCGGGGCCCGACGACCTCGTCGTGGCGGTCCGGGTGGACGGCGGCGGGCTCGACGAGGCCCGCGAGGCGCTGGACGGGCTGCTGCGCGACGCGTCCCGGCCCCCCGCCGGCGGCGGGCCGCTCGGCGCGCCGGAACCGCCGCGCACCACGGGGTCGGCGGCGGCGCGGGCGGACGCGACCGTCGCGCTGCTGTCGGTGCCGGGCCCGCACGTGTTCCCCGAGGCGATGGACGCGCTGGACGCCGGCCTCAACGTGATGATCTTCAGTGACAACGTGCCGCTCGCGCAGGAGATCACGCTGAAGGAGGCGGCCGCGCGGCGCGGGCTGATCGTGATGGGCCCGGACTGCGGGACCGCCGTCATCGGCGGCGCCGGCCTCGGGTTCGCCAACGCGGTCCGCCCCGGGCCGGTCGGCGTCGTCGCCGCGTCCGGGACGGGCGCGCAGCAGCTGATGTGCCTGCTCGACGCGGCGGGCGCCGGGGTGAGCCACGTGCTGGGCGTCGGCGGCCGGGACCTGTCGCCCGAGGTGAGCGGCCGGTCGGCGCTGTCCGCGCTGGCGGCGCTGGACGCCGACCCGGGCACCGAGCTGATCGTGCTGGTGTCGAAGCCGCCCGCGCCGCAGGTGCTGGACCTGATCCGGGAGGCGGCGCGGCGGCTGGACACGCCCGTGGTGTTCGCGCTGCCGATGGCCGACGAGGACGACCTGACCCGCGCTGCCGAGAAGGTGCTGACGGCGCTCGGCCGGACCGTCCCGGAGTGGCCGCGGTGGACGGCGGCGCGGCGCCCGGCCGCGGTGGCGGGGCGGGCGCTGCGCGGGCTGTTCGCGGGCGGCACGCTGCGGGACGAGGCGGAGATGATCGCGCGGGACGCCCTCGGCTGGGACCTGGAGTCGCGCGGCCACCGCTTCGCCGACTTCGGCGACGACGCCTACACGCGCGGCCGCGCGCACCCGATGATCGACCCGACGCTGCGGCTGGAGGCGCTGCGCGCCGAGGCCGCCGACCCCGGCTGCGGCGTCCTGCTCCTGGACGTGGTGCTCGGGTACGGCGCGGAGCCCGACCCGGCCGCCGCGCTGGCCCCGGCCATCGCCGACGCGGCCGGGAGCCGCCCCGACCTGGCCGTCGTGGTGTCGCTGTGCGGGACGCCGGGCGATCCGCAGGACCGCGACCGGCAGGCCGCGGCGCTGTGCGAGGCGGGCGCCGACGTGTTCGGCTCCAACGCCCAGGCGACCAGGCACGCCCTGCGCCTGGTCACCGGGGGCGCGGTCGGAGGCGGCACGGTCGAAAGCGGCACGGTCGAGGGGGGCGCCGAAGGCGGCGTCGAAGGGGGCACGGCGGAAGGGGGGTCGGCATGACCGATCAGCGGCTGGGCGGGCTGCTGTCCCGCGAGCCCCGGGTGGTCGCCGCGGGCGTCGAGGTGCTGGCCGAGGCGCTCGCCGACCAGGCCGTCCCGGTGGAGGCGGTCGACTGGCGGCCCCCGCCGCCCGGGACGGAGGCGGCGCTCGCCGCGGTGCTCGGCGACCCGCGCCGCGCGGACGCCAACGAGCGCGCCGTGCGGCGCATGGTCACGGCCCGCCCGCACCTGGTGGACGTGCGGCCCGCGCGGGACGTCCTCGGCCTGGAGCCCGGGACGTTCCTGCACGCGGGCCCGCCGCTGGAGTGGGAGCGCGCGTCCGGCCCGATGCGGGGCGCGCTCATCGGCGCGATGCTCCTCGAAGGGCTCGCCGAGACGCCGCTCGGCGCCCGGCACGCGCTGGAGCGCGGCGCGGCCGTGCTGGAACCGTGCCACCACCACGCCGCCGTCGGGCCGATGGCGGGCGTCGTCAGCCCGTCCATGTGGATGTTCGTGGTCGAGGACGCCGAGCACGGCGGGACCTCGTACTGCTCGCTCAACGAGGGGCTCGGGAAGGTCCTGCGGTACGGGGCGTACGGGCCGGAGGTGATCGAGCGGCTCAGGTGGATGGGCGAGGTGCTGGGACCGGCGCTGCGGGCGGCGGTCCGGCGGCACGGCCCGCTCGACCTGATGTCGGTCATCGCGCAGGCGCTGCAGATGGGCGACGAGCTGCACAACCGGAACCGGGCCGCGACGTCGCTGCTGCTGCGCGAGCTGGCGCCCGACCTCGCCGCCGCCGAGGACGTCCCGCGCGGTGAGGCGGCCGAGGCGCTGCGGTTCGCGGCGGGCAACGACCACTTCTTCCTCAACGCGGGGATGGCGGCGGCGAAGGCGTGCGCGGACGCGGCCCGGGACGTCCCCGGGTCGAGCCTCGTCGTGGCGATGGCCCGCAACGGCACCGACTTCGGCATCCAGGTGTCGGGCACGGGCGACCGCTGGTTCACCGCCCCCGCGGGCGTCCCGGACGGCCTCTACCTCGGCGACTACGGGCCGGACGACGCCAACCCCGACATCGGCGACTCGGCGATCACCGAGACGGCCGGGACGGGCGGGTTCGCGCTCGCCGCCGCGCCGGCGATCGTCCGGTTCGTCGGCGGCGAGGTCCCCGACGCGGTCGCCGCCACCCAGCGGATGTACGAGATCACCCTCGCGGAGCACCCGGGGCTGCAGATCCCGCTGCTGTCGTTCCGGGGCACCCCGGTCGGCATCGACGTCACCCGCGTCGTCCGCACCGGGATCCTGCCCGTCATCGACACCGGCATCGCGGGCCGCGAGGCCGGCACCGGCCAGGTCGGCGCGGGCCTCGTCGAGCCGCCGGCGGCGGTGTTCGCCGACGCCCTGCACGCCCTCGCGGAGATCGCGTAGAGGCGGTGCCGGCGGGTACCGTCCCGGACATGAGCGAGTCGATCACCGGGGAGCAGTACGCCCTGAGCGCCGGGCCGTACCAGGCCGTCATCACCGAGTCGGGCGCGAGCCTGCGCGAGCTGACCCGCGACGGCAGGCCGCTGGTGCTGTCGCACGGCGCGGACGAGCCCGCCCCCGCCGCGTTCGGGCACCTGCTGATCCCGTGGCCGAACCGCGTGGACCGCGGCCGCTACTCCTACGGCGGCGCCGAGCACCAGCTGGACGTGTCCGAGCCCGCCCGGGACTGCGCGATCCACGGCCTCGTCCGGTGGGCGCCGTGGCGGGCCGCCGAGCACGAGCCGCACCGGGTGCGGCTCACCCACCGGCTCCTCGCGACGGGCGGCTACCCGTTCCGGCTCGACCTGGAGGCCGAGTACTCCCTCGACGCGTCCGAGGGCCTGCGGGTGCGCATGACCGCCCGCAACCCCGGGTCGAGGACGGCCCCCTACGGCCACGGCGCGCACCCGTACCTGACGGTCGGCGAACCCATCGACGAGTGCACCGTCCGCCTGCTCGCCGACCGGTACCTCCCGGTGAACGACCGGATGATCCCGTGCGGGCCGTCCGAGGACGTCACGGGCACCGAGTACGACCTGCGCACCGGGCCGCTGCTCGGCGGCCGGCGGATCGACAACGCCTTCGCCGACCTGAACCGCGACGGCGGCGGCCGCGTCTGGGTGGTCCTCTCCGGCGGCGGCCGCACCGTGCGCCTGTGGGCCGACGAGGCCCACCCGTGGATGGAGATCTACACGGCCGACGACACCCCCGACCCCAGGCGGGGTCTGGGCGTCGAGCCCATGACGTGCCCCCCGAACGCGTTCGCCTCGGGCGAGGGCCTCGTCCACCTGGAGCCCGGCGCCGAGTTCACCGGCACGTGGGGCATCGTGGCCGACTCCTGATTCCGGCCGCGATCGGTTCCCCGAGGGGCGGCGGTTGGGGGATCATTGCGGGGTGAACCTCAGTGTGCCCTCGTTCGACGACCTGTCCGCGCGCATCGCCGCCGCCCGTGACGCGCACGGCGAGCGCTTCCCCGGCGGTGCGGAGGGGCGGCAGCCCGTGCACACCGTGTACGTGCCGGCCGACCGGTTCTCGCGCTCGACGCCCGCCGACTTCGGCGCCGAGGCGCTGCGGCTGCTGAACACGCACACGCCGGGCGCCGGGTCGTTCGGCGCCGCGTTCGGGCTCGACCCCGAGCTGGCCGAGCCGGTGCGCGCGCGGGTCGCGGCGAAGCTCGCGAACGAGCCGGTCGAGGACGTGCGGATCGACTTCGAGGACGGCTACGGCGTGCGCGAGGACGCCGAGGAGGACGGGCACGTCGAGCAGGTCGTCGAGGCGGTCGCCGCCGCGTACCAGGTGAAGGGCCTGCCGCACTACTGGGGGCTGCGGGTGAAGTCGTTCGCGGACGGCGGGCACGAGCGGGCGATGCGCACGCTCGACGGGTTCCTCACCTCGCTGCGCGACCGGCTCGGGCGGCTGCCGGGCGGGTTCACGATCACCTTCCCGAAGGTGCTGTCGGCCGAGCACGTCCGGCTGTTCACCGAGTTCCTGGACCGGCTGGAGAGCTCGCTCGGGCTGCCGCAGGGCATCCTGCGGTTCGAGATCCAGGTCGAGACGCCGCAGTCGCTCATCGACCACGCAGAGGACCGGGTCGGGCTCGGCCCGCTCGTGGCCGCGGCGCAGGGCCGCGTCACCGCCGCCCACTTCGGGGTGTTCGACTACACCGCCGCGCTGGGGCTGCCGCCGCACGAGCAGCGGCTCGACCACCCGGCGTGCGACTTCGCCCGGCACCTCATGCAGGTGTCGCTCGCGGGCACGGGCGTGCGGCTGTCGGACGGCTCCACCAACGTCATCCCGCGCAACGACGGCCCCGACGAGGTCAACGCGACGTGGGCGGCGCACGCGGCGCACGTCCGGCACTCGCTGGCGCACGGCTTCTACCAGGGCTGGGACCTGCACCCCGCGCACCTGCCGAGCCGGTACGCCGCCGTGTACGCGTTCCACCTGACCGGCGTCGACGACGTCATCGGGCGGGTCCGGGCGTGGCACGAGCAGGCGGCGGGCGGCGCGAGCGGGTTCCTGGACGAGCCCGCCACCGTCAAGGCGCTCACCGCCCGGCTGCGCCGCGCCGTCGACTGCGGTGCCCTGGACGAGAGCGTCCTGCCCGCCTAGCCCTTCCGCCAGAGGGGCGCGACCACGTCGAGGAGCGGACCGAGCTGCTCCTCCACGCAGGCGAAGTGCTCGTCGAGTTCGGCGGTGATCCGGTCGAGTTCGGCGCGGACCGCGTCCGGGTCGCGGGAGCCGGCGTCGTCCAGTACGGCCTGGAGCCTGCGCCTGTTCTCGGTGACGGCGGCGTGCTCGCGGCGCAGCCTGCCGACGACCGGGGCGAGGCCGGGGAACTGGGTCTCCAGGCGGGGGAAGGCGCGTCCTTCCTCGTTGTCGTGGTGCTCGCCGAGGACGCCGCAGACGGAGACGCAGTGTTCGCGCAGCTGCCGGGCCGGGTCGGGGGCGGCGCGGGTCCCGCCGCGCAGAGCGGCGGCGTCGATGCCGCGGCTGGTCTCCGCCGCCAAGAAGATCAAGGTGCCGGCGGAGCCGGCGTCCTTCGACCTCGCGCCGCGGCACCTGTCGCCGCTGGCCTACCTGCTGTTCGACGGGCCGATGACCGTGAACGCGCTCGCCCGGCGGCTGGAGGTCGCGCCCGCCACGGTCAGCCTGATGGTCGGCGACCTCAGCCGGCAGGGCATCCTCGAACGCCGCGAGGACCCCGCCGACCGGCGCCGCACCATCGTCAGCGTCGCCGCCGGGCACCTGCCCGCGATCAACGGCCGGCTCGGCCGCGGCGCCGGCGCCTGGCGCACCGCCCTGGAACCGCTCACCCCGGCGCAGCGCAAGATGTTCATCGACACGCTGCTCGCCTACGAGCGGGCCGTCACCGCGGCTCGCGGCGGTTGAACGCCTCCAGGTCGTCCGGGGTGTCGATGTCGTCGGGGGCGGCCACGTCGTCGCACGGGACGGGCGTGACCAGGCCGGCGTGGGCGCGCAGGTAGCCGCGGGCGCCCTGGTCGCCGACCGCGGCGGCGGCGACGCCGGCGAAGTGCTCGGCGCGCAGCAGGACCGGGTTGCGGCGCGCTCCCCCGTAGGTCGCGACGGCGATCGCGGCGCCCGCCTCGTAGGCGGCGATCAGCCGGGCGACGGCCGCCGGGGTGACGAGGGGCTGGTCGACGAGCGCGATCACCACGGCGGGGCAGGCGGGCGGCAGCGCGGCGAGGCCGGCGCGCAGCGAGGAGCCCATGCCGTCCCGCCAGCCGGGATTGGGCACGACGACGGCGCCGATGACCTCGATCTGCGCGGCCCCCGCCACCACCAGGACCGGGGAGCAGCCGCCGTCGCGCAGCGTCCGGACGCCCCGGTCGACGAGGCGTTCGCCGTCCAGCTCCAGGGTCGCCTTGGGCCGCCCGAGCCGGCTGCCCTCCCCCGCGGCGAGCAGCAGGCCGGCCGGGGACTCGTCACCGCGCAACGTCATCCGGAGAGGGTAGCCCCGTCAGTGCGCGTCGGCGTGGATCCTGCCGCTGGTGTCGGTGAGCGGGCGGCCCGAACCGCCCCAGCGGAGCTGGACGAGCTCCGCCGCGATCGACACCGCCGTCTCCTCCGGCGTCCGGGCGCCGAGGTCGAGCCCGATCGGCGAGCGCAGCCGGCCCAGCTCCGCGTCGGTCAGGCCCGCCTCCCGCAGCCGGGCCAGGCGGTCGTCGTGGGTGCGGCGCGAACCCATCGCGCCCACGTAGCCGGCCTCGGTGCGGAGCGCCACCTCCAGGAGCGGCACGTCGAACTTCGGGTCGTGGGTCAGGACGCAGATGGCGGTGCGCCCGTCGATCGCGGCGCGCGTCTCCTCCAGGTACTTGTGCGGCCACTTCACCACGACCTCGTCGGCGTCGGGGAACCGCTTGGCGGTCGCGAACACCGGCCGCGCGTCGCACACCGTCACGCGGTAGCCGAGGAACTTGCCGATGCGCGCGACGGCCGCGGCGAAGTCGATGGCGCCGAACACCAGCAGCCGCGGCGGCGGGGCGAAGGAGTGCACGAAGACCGACAGGTCGTCCAGCCGCCGCTCCCCCTGCGGGCCGTAGTGGCGCTGGCCGGTGATGCCCTGCGCGAGCATGCCGCGCGCGTCGTCGTCCACGGCGGCGTCGAGGCGGTCCGCGTGCGGCTCGCCCGGCGCGAGGGAGCCGGAGGCGCGGTCGGCCCAGATGACGCGGCGGGCGCCGATGCGCCCGGGACCGGCGACGACGGTGGCGACCGCGACCGGCTCGTGCCGCTCGATGGCCGCGGCGACCTCGGCGAACTCGGGGAACGTGGCGGGCCCCACCGGCTCCACCAGGACGTCGAGGATGCCGCCGCAGGTCAGCCCGACGGCGAACGCGTCGTCGTCGCTGACCCCGTAGCGCTGGACGACCGGCTCGCCCGTCTCCAGCACCGACTGCGCCAGCTCGTAGACGGCGCCCTCCACGCAGCCGCCGGACACGCTGCCCGCCACCTCCCCGCGGGGCGAGACCGCCATCGCCGCGCCCGGCGGGCGCGGCGCGCTGCGGAACGTGTGCACCACGGTCGCGAGCCCGAAGGTCTCCCCGGAGGCGTACCAGCGGGCGATGTCGTCGAGCACGTCACGCATGAGCCCTCCCCTTTCCGCCGCCCGCGACGATGCGGGCCAGCTCCTCCAGCGCCGCGAGGCTGTGCCCGGAGGTGAAGTCGTCCACGTGCGGGAGCGCCGCCGCCATCCCCGCGGTCAGCGGCTCGTAGCCGGGCCGCGCCTTGTGCGGGTTCGCCCACACGACCCGGTGCGCGAGCCGGTGCAGCCGCGCCATCTGCTCGCCGAGCAGCGTCGCGTCGCCGCGCTCCCAGCCGTCCGAGGCGATCACGACGATCGCGCCGCGGGCCTGGCCGCGCTGCCCGAACCGGTCGAGGAACTCCTTCAGCTCCTCGCCGAGCCGGGTGCCGCCGCTCCAGTCCGGGATGGCCGCGGACGCCGCCGCCATCGCCGCGTCCGGGTCGCGGTGCCGCAGCTCCCGGGTGAGGCGGGTGAGCCGCGTCCCGGCGCTGAACACCTCCACGGCGCGCCCGCCGGACCGGGCGGCGGCGTGCGCGAACCGCAGCAGCGCGTCAGCGTACGGGCTCATCGACCCGCTGACGTCCACGATCAGGACCACCCGGCGCGGGCGGGTGCGGTGCGCGCGGTGCCGCAGCAGGGAGAGTTCGCCGCCGCGGCGCAGCGTCTCCCGGACCGTCCGCGGAGGGTCGAGCCGCCCGGCCGGCGCGGGCGCGAACCGGCGCGACCTGCGCTGTTCGGCGCCGGTGTGCAGGACGGCGATCAGCCGGGCGACCTCGGCGCGCTCGGCGGCGGTGAGCCGCGCGACGTCCCGGTCGCGCAGCACCTCCACCTCGCTGGCGGTGGCGGCCTTCAGCTCGCCCGCCTCCTCGTTCCCGGCCTGCGCGCCCGGGTCGGGCACCGTCATCCGGCGCACGACGACCGGCGGCGGCCTGCGCCCCAGGCGCGCGGTCGCGCCGGAGAAGTACGCGGCGAAGCACCGGTCGTAGCGGGCGAGGTCGTCGGGGTCGGCGCACAGCGTCAGCCGCCCGGCCCAGTACACGTCGCGCGGGTCGAGGACGTCCAGGTGGTCGAGCGCCGCCAGCATCGCCTGGACGCGCTCGGGGTCGGCCGCGCCGCCCGCCGCGCGCAGCGTCCTGGCGAACCCGACCATCGTCTCGGTGACGTCCCGCTCCACGGCTCATCCCCCGTTGAGCAGGGCCTCTAGCCCGGCGCCGAGGACGCGCTGCTGGTCTTCGCGGTACTTGAGCACGGCGCCGAGCGTCACCGCGGCGGTCGCCGGATCCAGCTCGCGGACGCCGAGGGCGACGAGCGCCTCCGTCCAGTCGAGGGTCTCGGCGACGCCGGGCGGCTTCAGCAGGTCGGTCTCGCGCATCCGCTGCGCGGCGCGGGCGACCTGCCCGGCGAGCCGCTCCGCCGCGCCGGGCAGCCGCCGCCGGATGATGGCGACCTCCCGGTCGAACGACGGGTGCTCCAGCCAGTGGTACAGGCAGCGCCGCTTGAGCGCGTCGTGGACCTCGCGGGTGCGGTTGGAGGTGACCACGACGACGGGCGGGCGCTCCGCGCGGATCGTGCCCAGCTCCGGGACGGTGATCGTGAAGTCGCTGAGGACCTCCAGCAGGAACGCCTCGAACTCGTCGTCGGCGCGGTCGAGCTCGTCCACCAGCAGGACGCTCGGCGCGGTCTCCAGCGCCTGGAGCAGCGGCCGGGCCAGCAGGAACCGCCGGTCGTACAGCTCGCCCTCCAGCCGGGACACGTCGTTCACGCCCGCCGCCTCGGCCGCCCGCAGGTGCAGCAGCTGGCGCGGGAAGTCCCAGTCGTAGAGCGCCTGGGACGCGTCGAGGCCCTCGTAGCACTGCAGCCGGATCAGCGGCGCGCCGAGCCCGCGCGCCAGCGTCTTGGCCAGCTCGGTCTTGCCGACGCCGGCCTCGCCCTCCAGGAAGAGCGGCCTGCCCATCCGCAGCGCGAGGAAGCACGCCGTCGCGAGCCCCTCGTCGCACAGATAGGCGTGCCTGTCGAGCATGCCCGCGAGCTCCGCGGGCGATCCGAGCTGGTCCGTGGTCATCGCCGCCGTCTCCCCCACGGCTCTGAGGCTACTCGGCGGGAGACGCAACTCACACGCCCGGGACCCTTGCGTTTTCGCGGCACCGCCCTCCGGTGCGCGATCGCGGCAGGAATTGCCGCGCGGCCGTGGACATCCCGCCCCGCGGGCTGGACGCTGAATGTGGACAGGGGCCCGCACGTCCGACGCGGCCGGTCGCGGCCGGGCGGCGGCCGGTGACCGACGACCCTGAGGACGGACCATGGCACTGTGGAAGCCGGACCCGACCTTCTACGCCTCGCCGCGCGACGCGGCCGCCGCCCCGGCGGAGAGGCTCGCGTACGTGGCGGCGTTCGACCGCGCCGCCGAGAGACCGGACGCGATCGCCGTCGTCGACGTGGACCCGGGCTCGGCCTCCTACGGGTCCGTGGTGGGCTGGACCGACCTGCCGTACCTCGGCGACGAGCTGCACCACTTCGGGTGGAACGCGTGCAGCAGCGCGCTGTGCCCCGGGTCGCCGCATCCGCACGTGGAGCGCCGCTACCTGATCGTGCCGGGGCTGCGCTCGTCGCGGGTGTACGTGCTCGACACGAAGGGCGACCCGGCGGCCCCGGAGATCGTCAAGGTGCTGGAGCCGGACGAGCTGGCCAAGCGCGCCGGGTACTCGCGGCCCCACACCGTCCACTGCGGGCCCGAGGGGCTCTACCTGACGGCGCTCGGCGGCGCGGGCGGCGAGGACGGGCCGGGCGGCATCGCGCTGCTCGACCACAGTTCGTTCGACGTCCTCGGGCGCTGGGAGGTCGACCGGGGGCCGCAGTACTTCGCCTATGACGCGTGGTGGCACATCGCGCACGACGTCCTCATCGCCTCCGAGTGGGGCACACCGTCGATGGTGGAGGACGGTGTCGTCGGCGAACTGCTCCTCGGACGCAAGTACGGCCACTCGCTGAACTTCTTCGACCTGCGCAAGCGCAAGCACGTCCAGACCGTGGACCTCGGGGACGAGCACCAGATGGTCCTGGAGCTGCGCCCCGCGCACGACCCGACCAAGCTGTACGGGTTCGCCGGGGTGGTCGTGAGCGTCGAGGACCTGTCGGCGTCGGTGTGGGTGTGGCACCGCGACGGCGACGCGTGGGCCGCCACCAAGGTCATCACGATCCCCGCCGAGCCGGTCGATCCCGCCTCCCTGCCGCCGGTCATCCAGCCGTTCGGCGCGGTGCCGCCGCTCGTCACCGACATCGACCTGTCCGTGGACGACCAGTGGCTGTACGTGTCGTGCTGGGGCACCGGCGAGCTGAAGCGCTACGACGTCAGCGACCCGTTCCACCCGGTCGAGGCGGGCTCGGTGCGCATCGGCGGCATCGTCGGCCGGACCCCCCACCCCGCCGCCCCGGACCGCCCGCTCGCGGGCGGTCCGCAGATGGTGGAGATCAGCCGCGACGGGAAGCGCGTCTACGTCACCAACTCGCTCTACGGCGCGTGGGACGACCAGTTCTTCCCCGACGGCGTCGGCGCATGGATGGCCAAGCTCGACTCGACCCCCGACGCCTTCTCCTTCGACGAGCGCTTCTTCCCCAACGGCGACGACTTCAGAGGCCGCCGCCCGCACCAGACCCGCCTCCAGGGCGGCGACGCCTCCTCTGACTCGTACTGCTACCCGTGAACGACGGGTCGCTCGCCGCGCTGGTGGCGCTCGGCGCGTTCCACGGCGTCAACCCCGCCATGGGGTGGCTGTTCGCGGTGGCCCGCGGCCTCCAGGAGCGCAGCAGGCAACTCGTCCTGCAGTCGCTCCCGGCCATCGCCGCGGGCCACGCCGCGTCCGTCGGCGCCGTCGCGGTCCTGATCGCGCTCACCCGCTCGGTGGTCGCGACCCAGGCGGCCGCGATCGGCGGCGGAGTCCTGCTCGTCGGCTTCGGGCTCTGGCGGCTGCTGTCGAAGCGGCACTTCCGCTGGGTCGGCATGCGGATCTCGCTGTGGCAGCTCGCCGGCTGGTCGTTCCTGATGTCGTCGGTGCACGGGGCGGGCCTCATGCTGCTGCCCGTGCTCATGTCGTCGGAGGCGGCCCCGGCGCACCACGACCACGGCCTGGCCGCGTCGTCCGGCAGCGCGGTGTCGGCGGGCGTCTTCGTCACCGCGGTGCACACCCTGTCGATGCTCGCCGTCGCGGGCGCCGTCGCGGTGCTCGTCTACGAGGTCGTCGGCCTGGCGATCCTGCGGCGCGCCTGGTTCAACCTCGACCGCGTCTGGGCGGTGGCGCTCATCGGCGCCGGCGCCTTCACCCTCTTCACCGCGCTGTGAGCGCCGCGACCGGGGCCCCGTCCGCCCGCGGGCGGCGTCAGAACGGGCGGCGGCAGAAGGGGCGGTGTCAGAAGGGGCGGCGTCAGAAGGGGTCGGGGGCCTCGCCCCGGGTGCGGAGGAGCGCCTGGAGCTCGGCGAGCTGGCGGGCGGCGAGGGTCTTCTCCGCGCCGTTGATGCCCATGGCTCCGAGGGACGTGCCGTCCGACAGGTCGAGGGTGGGCCACGGGTCGCCGACGTTCATGGTGACGTCCAGGATCTCCGGCCATTCGAGGCGGCGGGTCTTGAACGCGTTGACCACCGTGACGCCGGACTCCTCGGCGGTGACGCGGCAGCGCGCCAGCATGTGCAGCACCCACGCGATGAACGCGCCGAACACGACCATCAGCACGCGGTCGGCGACGGTGTACTGCTCCGGCACCACCACGGCGAGCACGATCAGGGCCAGCACGATCGCGCCCGCCGTGGTGTAGGCCACGATCCGGGTGGTGCGGGGGCGCCACACGGTCGGCAGGGCCGGTGACTCAGTCAACGATCTTCGTGATGGGGATCTCGAGGATGTCGTGCGCGCCGGCCGCCTTGAGCGCCGGGATCAGCGTGTTGACGCCGCGCTTGGCGACCACCGACTCGACCGCGTTGGACTCCCCGCCGGCCAGCGAGGTCACCGTCGGGGACGCCATCGCGGGCATGATGTCGAGGACCTTCCGCAGGTCGGCCTGCGCGACGTTCAGCTTCAGCAGCACCTTGCCGCGCGCGCGGATCACGCCCTGCAGCAGGAGGGAGATGTCCTCCATCGCGGCGCGCTTCTCCGCGTCCTCGTAGGAGTCGCGGTTCGCGACCAGCTCGGTGTAGCTGGTCAGCAGCGTGTCGAGGATGCGCAGGCCGTTCTTGCGCAGCGACGAGCCGGTCTCGGTGAGGTCGACGATCGCGTCCACGATGTCGGGCACCTTCGCCTCGGTCGCGCCGTAGGACGGGACGACCGTGGCCTTCACGCCGTGCTTGTCGAGGAACCGCCTGGTCAGCGCCGGGAACTCGGTGGAGATCCGGACGCCCTCCGGCAGGTCGGACACCGACTGCCACGGCGCGCCGTCCGGCACCGCCATGATCACGCGGACCGGGTTGGCGGTGGCCTTGGAGTACTTCAGCTCGCCGAGGCTGACGACGTCGGCGTCGGTCTCGGTGATCCAGTCGCGGCCGGTGATGCCGAGGTCGAACAGCCCCTGCTCCAGGTAGGTCGGGATCTCCTGCGGGCGCAGGACCCGGACCCGCTCGATGCGGGGGTCGTCGATGGACGCCCGGTAGTCGCGGTCCGACGAGCGCTGGACGGTGAGGTCGGCGGCGTCGAACAGCTGCATGGTCGCCTTCTCCAGCGACCCCTTGGGCAGGACGAGTGACAGCACGGAATTGCCTTTCGGTGAGGATACGTCCGGGATGTCCGGGTGGTCAGATGCTCGGATGGCGCGCGAGTCCGTCAGGGGCGGAAGCCCTGGACCCGCTCCAAATGCTCTGGACCATGCCCGGCGTGACCGTGATGCCGCAGACCTCGCAGGGTCAGTGCCGTGTCGAGTGCGGCCACAGTCGCCTCCCATCCCTTGTCCTCGGGGCTGCCCGGCAGCCCGCTGCGTTCCAGTGCCTGCTCAATGGTGTCACATGTGAGGACCCCGTTGCCCACCGGAGTCGACTCGTCGAGCGCGACACGGGTCACACCGGCGGTCACCGAGTCGCAGACGTAGTCGAAATGGGCGGTCGCGCCGCGGATGACCGCGCCGAGGCAGACGACCGCGTCGAGCTCGCGGGCCATCTGCTGGGCGACCACCGGCAGTTCGAGCGCGCCGGCGACGCGGGCGACGACCGGCTCGGCGATCCCGCACGCCTTCGCCGCGGCGAGCGCGCGGTCGAGCAGTTGGTCGGTGATCCGCCCGTGCCAGCGGGTGCAGACGATGCCGAGCGTCAGCCCGGCCGCGTCGACGGTGATGTCCTCGGGGCGTCCCGCGCCGCTCATGAGAGTCCCTCGATCTGGTGTCCGAGACGGTCGCGCTTGACCGTCAGGTAGCGCCGGTTGTGCTCGGTGACGACGACGGGCATGGACTCGCGTCCCCGGACGTCCACGCCGAACCCGTCCAGGCCCTTCAGCTTGGCCGGGTTGTTGGTGAGCACCCGCACCGACCGGACGCCCAGCTCCCGCAGCATGTGCGCCGCGTTGGAGTACTCGCGCGCGTCGGCCGGGAGGCCCAGCTCCAGGTTCGCGTCGACGGTGTCGGACCCGTTGTCCTGGAGAGCGTACGCCCGCAGCTTGGCGAGCAGGCCGATGCCGCGCCCCTCGTGGCCCCGCAGGTAGAGGACGATGCCGCGCCCCTCCCGCGCGATGCGCTCCATGGCGGCGTCCAGCTGGGTGCCGCAGTCGCAGCGCTCGGAGTGCAGGACGTCGCCGGTGAGGCACTCCGAGTGCGCCCGGATCAGGACGTCCTCGCCGTCGCCGATGTCGCCGAGCACGAGCGCGATGTGCTCGCCGCCGTCGATGGCGCTGGAGAACCCGACGGCGCGCCACGTCCCGAACCGGTTGGGCAGGCGGGTCTCGACGACGCGGGTGACCATCTTCTCGGTGCGCCGGCGGTGTTCGGCGAGCTGTTCGATGGAGATCAGCCTGAGCCCGTGCTCCTTCGCGAAGACCTGGAGTTCGGGCAGGCGCGCCATGGTGCCGTCCTCGTTGACGACCTCGGCGAGGACGCCGGCGGGGGTGAGACCGGCGAGCCGGGCGAGGTCGACGGCCGCCTCGGTGTGGCCGCGGCGCCGCAGGACGCCGCCCTCCCGGTAGCGGAGCGGGAAGATGTGGCCTGGGCGGACGAGGTCGCGCGGCTCGGACGCCGAGTCGCACAGCGTGCGGATGGTCCTGGCCCGGTCGGCGGCGGAGATGCCGGTGGTGACGCCGAGCCGGGCGTCCACGCTGACCGTGTAGGCGGTGCGCATCCGCTCGTTGTTCTGCGCCGTCATCAGCGGGATCTGCAGCCGGTCGAGGTCGTCGCCCTCCATCGGGACGCAGATGACGCCGCTGGTGTGGCGGATCGTGAACGCCAGCAGCTCGGGCGTCGCCTTGGCGGCCGCGAAGATGATGTCGCCCTCGTTCTCGCGGTCCTCGTCGTCGACGACCACGACGGGGCGCCCCGCCGCGATGTCGGCGACCGCCGCCTCGATGGTGTCGAAAATGCCCGTGTCGTTGCCGCCGCTCATGCGGTCACCGCCTTCTGCCTGGGGGTGTGCGGGCCCCGGGCGCCCCGGAGCCGGTTCCTGAACGCGATCGCGCCGAGCCGTTTCACGACCGGCCGCCCAGCATGCGCTCGACGTACTTGGCGACGACGTCCACCTCGAGGTTCACCGGGTCGCCGGGCTTCTTGCGGCCGAGCGTGGTGAGGGCGAGCGTCGTCGGGATGAGCGCGACGCTGAACCGGTCGGCGCCCGCCTCCACGACCGTCAGGCTGATGCCGTCGACGGTGATGGAGCCCTTGTCGACCAGGTAGCGGCTCAGGTCGGACGGCAGCGAGACCGTCACCACGTCCCACCGCTCGCCCGGCTCGCGGGAGATGATCGTGCCGACGCCGTCGACGTGGCCCTGCACCAGGTGCCCGCCGAGCCGGTCGGACAGCCGGACGGGGCGTTCCAGGTTGACCTTGGAGCCCGGTTCCAGCACGCCGAGGCTGGACTTGTCGAGGGTCTCCTTGATGGCGTCGGCGGTGAAGACCCCGTCCTCGACGTCCACCACCGTGAGGCAGACGCCGTTGACCGCGATCGACGCGCCGTGGACGGCGTCCTCGGTGACGAGCGGCCCGCGGACCGCGAGCGTGACCGAGTCCCCCTGGGGCTCGATCGCCACGATCTCGCCGAGCTCCTCGACGATGCCGGTGAACATCTCCCGGGCCTCCTAGATCAGGGCTCCGGGGGGACGTTCATACATCGGCGCACGCCCCAGGCCAGGGGCGTACCGCGCGCTGCCTCCCATCCGGACTTTAACCGTCGGTCCCGGAATCCCACCGGGTCAACCGGCCGATGGCTTCGGCCGGGTCGCGGACTGTCACCGCCGGTTCGGAGTTTCACCGACCCCGGAGCACGCGTTCATGCTTTGCCAACCAGTGTGCCATGCCTTCCATTCCGCGCCCCATGTGACCATCGCCACTGGCAGCCCAGGTTGAACGTTCAACGATCTTGGAAAGGGGGTAGGTCCTGCGACACATGTGACGCATGACGACATTCCCCCCAGGAGGCAGTCATGGACGTCGTCGCCCTCATCGCCCGCATCGCCTTCGCGGCGATCTTCATCGGCGCCGGAATCGGCCACCTCACCGCCACCGACGCCATGGCCGGATACGCGGCCGCGAAGAAGATCCCCATGGCCAGGCTCGCCGTGCAGGTCTCCGGCGCCTACATCCTGGTGGCGTCTGCCCTGCTCGTCCTCGGCATCTGGCCGGACCTCGGCGCGGTCGCCCTCGTCCCGTTCCTGCTCATCACCGCGTTCGTCCTCCACGACTTCTGGACGCAGGAGTCCGCGGAGGCGCGCCAGATGGAGCAGCAGCAGTTCCTCAAGGACCTCGCCCTCGCCGGCGGCGCCCTCGGATTCTTCGTCCTGTACGCCTCGGACGCCCACCCCGGACTGAACCTGGTCGGCCCCCTCTTCGCCT
>NZ_JBIQHY010000020.1:76047-81644 GCF_044508335.1 Actinomadura sp. | reverse complement strand
TCGTCTCCGACACCGAGCTCAGGGTGCCGGTGGACGCCCCGCCCCAGATCACGAACGCCGGGGACAGCACGGCGGTGACGCCGTAGACGACCCAGTCGGTGCGCGCACGCGCGGGTTTTCCGAGGGGCACCGGGTCGGTGCCGGGATAGGCGTCCTCGCCTCCGGTGTCGCTCCTCATGATCTGGTGTCTTGCCCGAATAACCGCTCGTCAGTGACACGGGAGGGTAATCCGTCGACCTCGCCCCCGGCGCACGTGACCGTCCGCGCGGGTTCAGAGCGCCTTGCGCGCCTCGCCCACCGCCTCGACGAGGTCGTCGACGTCGGCCGGCGTCGTGCGGTGGCTGATCACGCAGGCGCGCAGGGCGGCGCGTCCGCTCAGGTCGACGGGGCTGATCCACGCCCGCCCGCCGCGGACCACGTGCTCCGCGAGCGCGTCATGGTGCTCCCGGGTCGCGGTGCCGGGGTCGGCGAAGCAGACGACCGGCAGCGGGGTGTCGTTGACGATGTCCCAGCCGGCGGCGGCGAGCCCGCGGCGCAACGCGTCCGCGAGGTCCGCGTCGCGTTCGAGCTGCCCGGCGTAGCCTTCGCGGCCGGCGACGGCGAGGCTGAGGAACAGCTTCAGGCCCATGAAGCGGCGCGACCACTGCTGGCTGGACGTGTAGGGGTCGACGGTGTCGGGGATCCCGGCCGGCATGTAGGACGTGGTGACCCGGAACGTCTCCGCGAGCCCCTCCGCGTCCGTGCAGAGGAAGGCGCCCGCACCCATCGGGACGCTCAGCCATTTGTGCGCGTCCACGGTGATCGAGTCGGCGCGCTCGATGCCGGACAGCGCGGGCCGCAGCCGGTCCGACAGCGCCGCCGCGCCCCCGTAGGCGGCGTCGGCGTGGAGCCGCATGCCCTGCTCGCGGCACAGGTCGGCGAGCTCGTGCAGCGGGTCGATGACCCCGGCGGCCGTGGTCCCGGCGGTCGCGACGACGAGGAACGGCCGGTCGCCGTTCGCGCGGTCGGCGGCCACCTGAGCGGCCAGGGCCCCGGTGTCCATGCGCAGGTCGGGGCCGGCGGGGACGAGGCGGACGGCGTCCCGCCCGATGCAGGTCGCGTGCGCGATCTTGAGCCAGGCGAGGTGGCTCTCCGCCGACGCGTACATGACCGGACGGCCTTCCACCGCCCGCAGCCCCTTCTCGCCGTACTCCGGCCACGTCTTGGTCAGCGCCAGCAGCACGGCCGTCAAGTTCGCCTCGGCGCCGCCGCTGGTGAACGACCCGGCGACGGCGTCCTCCGGGTAGCCGAGCCGCCCGCCCAGGAAGCGCAGCAGGTGGGCCTCGATCTCCACCGCCGCCGGGGCGTGCGACCAGGCGGCCAGCTGGGGGTTGAACGCGGCGGCGAGCGTCTCCCCGAGGACGCCCATCAGCGTCGGCGTCGGGTTGAACAGGCCGAAGTAGCGCGGATGGGTCGTGTGGACGGTGGTCGCCCGCAGCAGCCCGGCCACGTCCTCCAGCACGTCCTCGGGGTCCGCCGGACGGTCGAAGCCGTACGCGCCGACCGCCCTGCGCAGGTCCCGGACGTCCACCGGCGCGCTCACCTCCCGCTGGGCGATCTGCCGGCGCTCGTCCTCGAGCAGTTCGATGACGCGCCGCCACAGCCGCTCGGCCGCCGCCGGATGCGGATCGAAGGAGGCGCGTCCAAGAGGGAATCGGTCCATGCCACCGACCCTCCCGCGGGCGTCGCACCCGGCCAAGTGGCAGTAACGACCATCATCGCTAAATTAGTGACATGCACACGCTCGCGGTCGCCGTCGCCTCCGGGGTGCCGATCTTCGAACTGGCCATCCCCTGCGAGGTGTTCGGCTACGAACGGCCCGGCCTCGCCGACTGGTGGTACGACTTCCGCCTCTGCGCCGCGCCCGGCACCCGCACCGCCGCCGGCTTCGCCCCGGACACCGTCCACGGCCTCGACGTGCTCGCCGAGGCCGACACGGTCGTGGTGCCGGCCTGCGCGAGCGTCATCGACGACCAGCCGGCCGACCTGGTGGAGGCCGTCCGCGCGGCCCACGCCGGCGGCGCCCGCATCGTCTCGCTCTGCACCGGCGCCTTCGTCCTCGCCGCGGCGGGCATCCTGGACGGACGCCCGGCGACCACCCACTGGATGCACGCCGACCAGCTCAGCGCCCGCTACCCCGAGGTCAAGGTGGACGCGTCCGTCCTCTACATAGACGACGGCGACGTCCTGACCAGCGCGGGCACGGCCGCCGGGCTCGACCTGTGCCTGCACGTCGTCCGCAAGGACCACGGCGCCACGGTCGCCAGTGCGCTCGCCAAGCGCCTGGTGATGCCCGCCCACCGCCCCGGAGGCCAGGCGCAGTACATCGACGCGCAAGCCGTCGAGGACGCCGACGAACTCGGCCCCCTCCTCGACTGGGCCCGCCGCCACCTGCACGAACCACTGACCGTGGGCGTCCTGGCCCGCCGCGCCAACGTCACCACCCGCACCCTGATCCGCCGCTTCCACGCCGCCACCGGCACGACCCCGATGGCATGGCTGCGCGGCATCCGCATCGACCGGGCCCGCGAACTGCTGGAGACCACGACGCTCCCGGTCGACCAGATCGCCGCACGCTCCGGCCTGGGCAGCGCCGCCAACCTCCGCCACCACTTCACCCGCACCGTGGGCGTCCCCCCGACCACGTACCGCCGCACCTTTTCCGCCACACCCGCGAACACCCGCTAGCACCCACGGGCGGTGCCCGCCGCGCGGCCCGCCGGGGGACGAGGACCGCGCGGCGGAACGGCCAGGCGCGACCAGCAAGAGTCAGCCCGGCCGCCACCGGCCCGCGCACTTCTCAGCAGGACGCCACGCGCAGGTGCCAGTCGATCACCGCCGCGAGTCGGGTGAGTCGCTAGGCGGGGTGGGGTCAGCGGCTCAGGGCGGTTCGCTGGTCCACGCGGGAGAGCTTTTCGGGGTTGCGGACGAAGTAGAGGCCGGTGATCAGGCCGTTCTCGACGCGGGCCGCCATGACGGTGTCGGTCTCGCCGCCGAACCGGATGATGAGGCCCGGCCAGCCGTTCACCTGGACCGGCTCGAACGACAGTTCGGTCTCCGTCCTGATCCACCGGAGGCCCGCGGACAGCACGCGGGCCACCTTGTCGGCGCCGACGACCGGACGCGGCAGGGCCTGCCTGCGCCCCCCGGCGTCGGACAGGAGGACGACGTCCGGTGCGAGGACGCCCACCAGGCTCTGCACGTCGCCGGTCTCGACCGCGTGCTGGAACGCCTGGAGCGCGGCCCGGGTCTCGTCCGAGGAGACGGCGTCGCGGGGGCGGCGCGCGGCGACGTGCGAGCGGGCACGGTGGGCGATCTGCCGGACGGCCGCCGGGGTCTTGCCGACGGCCTCGGCGATCTCGCCGTAGGGGAAGTCGAACACGTCGCGCAGCACGAACACGGCCCGCTCGGTCGGCGTGAGCGTCTCCAGCACCAGCAGCATCGCCATCGAGACGTTGTCGGCGAGCTCGACGTCCTCGGCCACGTCGGGCGTGGTCAGCAGCGGTTCGGGCAGCCAGGGGCCGACATAGGTCTCCTTGCGGCGGCCGAGGGTGCGCAGCCGGGTCAGCGCCTGGCGCGTCGTGATCCGGACCAGGTAGGCGCGCTGGTCCCGGACCTCGGCGAGGTCGACGCCCACCCACCGCAGCCACGTCTCCTGCAGGACGTCCTCGGCGTCGGCGGCCGAGCCCAGCATCTCGTAGGCGACGGTGAACAGCAGGTTGCGGTGGGCGACGAACGCCTCGGTGGCGGGATCGGCCGTACCCGCCGCCTGGTCGCTGTGCTCGCTCATGGTCGGCTCCCCGGTCGGTCTTCAACGGCCCTATGCGCACGGGACGCCTTCCGGCGCCGCTTTGTGACATCGGCCGGCGGTGGCCCTCATCACAGCGGGGCGCTGTCACAAAGGACCGGGCGCCCGGCATCTCGTGGTCGTCAGGACGCCGCGCCGGACGCTCCGCGCGGCGCGCACCGCACCCACCATGAACGGGGGACCTCATCATGTCGACCAGGGATGCGCCGGCGGCCGTTCCGCGCCGCTGGACCGCGCTGTTCTTCATCGGGCTGGCGCAGCTCATGATCGTCCTGGACGGGACGGTCGTGAACATCGCGCTGCCGTCCGTCCAGCGGGATCTCGGGATCTCCGACGGCGACCGCCAGTGGGTCATCACCGCGTACACGCTGGCGTTCGGGGGCCTGCTGCTGCTCGGCGGCCGGATCGCCGACTACACCGGACGCAGGCGGACCTTCCTGGTCGCGCTGCTCGGCTTCGCCGGGGCGTCCGCGCTCGGCGGCGTGGCCTCCGGCTTCGAGATGCTGCTGGTCGCCCGCGCGCTGCAGGGCGCGTTCGGCGCGCTGCTCGGCCCGTCCGCGCTGTCGCTGCTGACGGTGACGTTCACCCGGCCGCAGGAGCGCGCCAAGGCGTTCGGGGTCTGGGGCGGGATCTCCGCCGCGGGCGGCGCCATCGGGCTGCTGGCGGGCGGGGCGCTGACCGACTACCTGGACTGGCGCTGGTGCCTCTTCATCAACATCCCGATCGCCCTGGTCGCGGTGGCCGGCGGGTCCGCGATGCTGACCGAGTCGCGGCGCGAGGGCCGGGCCCGGTTCGACGTCCCCGGCGTCCTGCTCGCCACCGCCGGGCTCGTCGCGATCGTGTACGGCACCGGCCAGGCCGAGTCGGACGGCTGGCGGTCGGCGACCGTCACCGGGCTGCTCGCCGCCGGTGCGGTGCTGCTCGCCGCGTTCGTCCTCGTCGAGCGGCGGGTGCCGGAGCCGCTGCTGCCGCCGCGCGTCCTCGCCGACCGCACCCGCGGCGCCGCCTACCTGGCGGTGGGGCTGGCGGGGGCCGGCATGTTCGGCGCGTTCCTGTTCATGACCTACTACCTGCAGATCGTCAAGGGCTACTCGCCGATCAGGACGGGCGTGGCCTTCTTCCCGATGGTGCTGACGGTCATGGTGTCGGCCGGCGCGATCAGCGCCCGGCTGCTGCCCAGGGTCCCGCCGCGGGCGCTGATCGTCCCCGGGATGCTCGTCAGCGCGTGCGGCATGCTGTGGATGCTCACCCTCGAACCCGGCACCGGGTACGCCGGAGGCGTGCTGGTCACGGGCCTGCTCTACGGGTTCGGGGCGGGCATGATCATGCCGGTGGCCATGAACTACGCCACCCGCGGCGTCGACCAGGGCGACTCGGGCGTGGCGTCGGCGACCGTCAACGCGGCGCAGCAGGTCGGCAGCTCGATCGGGATCGCGCTGCTCAACACCATCGCGACCAGCGCGACCGCGGACTACCTCGTCTCGCACGGCAGGAGCCCCGCCGTCGCGAAGCAGGCGCTGGTGGAGGGCTTCGGGACGGGCAGCGCCTGGGGCGCCGGGATCCTCCTGGCGGGCGCGCTGATCGTCGCCGTCCTCATGAACGCCCCCCGCCCGGAGACCCGGCCCGCCCCCGGAGCCGAAACGGAGGTGCCGCTGCCCGCGCACTCCTGACCCGGGACGGATCACCCCGCGGCCGGCGCCGCCCGGGTGATCCGTTCCGCCACGGCCCGCCGGAAGCGCGGGCACCGGGT
>NZ_JBIQHY010000020.1:73737-75947 GCF_044508335.1 Actinomadura sp. | reverse complement strand
CACGACACGACGGCTCCGCGTCAGAACACGGGCGTGCCGTCGCGGACGAGCCGCCAGTTCTCCGTGTGGAAGGTCGCGGGGTCGATGGTGCCGGCGGCGGAGGCGTACTCGACGATCGCCTCGCGGATCGCCACCTGCGCGTTGTAGACGACCTCGGCGGTGGTGATGTGCGGGAAGCCTCCGCCGCCCGACTGCCGGTAGTTGTTGACCGCGACCGCGAACCGCTGGTCGTCCGCGACCGGTGCCCCGTCGTAGGTCATGTTGGTGATCCGCGAGCCCTCCGGCTTGGCTATGTCGACGTCGTAGGCGATGCCGGAGAACTGGTCGTAGTTGTAGTCGGGGCGGTTGTTGGCGTTCGTCCAGGACGCCGGGTCGACGGGGTCGGACGCGGAGACCTGCTTGAAGTACTGGGCGGAGTACTCCAGGTAGTCCTTGATCTGGGAGCCCGTGAGAATGCTGCCCAGGAGGGTGTTGTCGTAGATGTAGAGGCCCGCGATGTCCTTGATGGTGACCTTGCCGGCGGGGAAGGTCGCGGCCCGGCTGAAGGGCGCCGCGATCGACACCACGGGGAGGGACTCGTGTTCCGAGCCCGCGAGCGCGGCTTTCACCCTCTCGGTCTGGACGAGGTGGATGTAGTCGAGGATCGCCGTGTCCTTCCAGCACGCCTCCGCGGCGGACATCTCCTCGGTCGAGGTGGCGACCTCCTTGTTCACGTAGGCCACGACCGCGTCGTGCTGCTTCTTGACCAGGGTGACCATCTCCGGGTCCTCCTGGACGGTGTTCGAGTTCACCGTGGTCGCCGACTTGCCGGTGACCTTCCAGCGGCCCCGCGAGTGGGTGAGGGTCAGGTCGAAGATGGACAGGCGCTGGCCCCAGCACTTCGGCTCGCTCATCACGACGGTCCGGCCGGTGATCTTGTTGGTGACGAAGCGCTCCGGGATCTCCAGGTGCGCGTGGCCGAACAGGATGGCGTCGATGCCCGGGACCTGCTCGGCGACCAGCGCGGCCGCGTTCTCGATGGGCAGCGCGTCGCCGTAGGAGGACGTCCCGCTGTCGCCGGAGTGCGCGCTGATGATCACGACGTCGGCGCCGCGGGCGCGGATGACCGGCACCCACCGGCGCGCGGTCTCGACCAGGTCGAGGAAGTCGAGCTTGCCGGAGACGTTCGCCTTGTCCCAGATCGCGATGCCCGGGTTCGTCAGGCCGAGGAGGCCGACCCGGATCGGCGGGTACCCGCGGACGTGCATCCTCTTGATGATGTACGGGCGGTAGGCGGGCCGGCGGGTTCCCGCGTGGACGGCGTTCGCGGCCAGCACCGGCGCGTCCATCTGGCTGATCCACTTGTTCAGGAACGGGATGCCGTAGTTGAACTCGTGGTTGCCGAGCGCCACGGCGTCGTAGCCGATGGCGTTCATCTGGCGGGCCATCGGATGCGTCCCGCCGGTCTCGGTGATCGGCTCGACGGTGGCGTAGTAGAAGCCGAGCGGGGTGCCCTGGATGGTGTCGCCGGCGTCGAACAGCAGGGTGCGGTCGCGTCCGCGGGCGGCGCGGACCTCGTTGACGAGGCTCGACACGCGGGCCAGGCCGACCGTGTTCCCGTCACTGTCGCCGTACTCGGCGTCCTTGTAGTAGTCCCAGTTCACCGCGTGGCTGTGGATGTCGGACGTGCCCATCACGGTGATCGTCACCGACCGGCCGTGCGGCCCGGCCGCCGAGGCGGTGCCCGGCCAGCCGGCGACCGCGAGGGCGCTCGCCGCGCTCAGGCCGCCGAGGACCTGCCGGCGGGTGACCCCGTCCGGGACCCGGCACGAACACCAGCGCGGCTGTGGATTCTGCATGGCGCACCCGTTCCTTCCGCAGGGGACGGCAGAACGATAGGCCCGCGGGTCGGTCGCGAAGCCGGTGGAATCCGCCGATCCTGGAGGGGGATCGTTGGCACTCCCCTCCAAAGCCGGGTGCCTGGAAAGTGCTGCGGTGTGCGTCCGAAACCCCGCGCGGAGAGTGTGTGGCCTAAGTCACACGGGGTACGTGGTGTCCCAGTAGATGACTCCTGAAACAGGTTTGTTCCCTTTCTGACACTGTTGCCGTGTCTGTAGTTTCGTGTTCCTCTATTTATGACATTGTCCGGTTGCGGATCGCTCCCAGCCGATTCCGCGCCGCCGCCATCTAGCCGCCCAGCCACCGACGACGCACGCACGCCAACGCACGCA